>JAHBSN010000115.1 GCA_019639095.1 Actinomycetota bacterium | reverse complement strand
ACGGTGAGCCGTTCGAGGCCGATCTTGGAGATGCCGTAGGACATGAGCCCGTTGTGGGGGTACAGCGCCGCCACCGACGACACGTTGAGCACCGCACCACCGCTCGCCTCGAGGTGCGGGCGGGCGGCCCGGAGGGCGAGCAGCGGCGCCTGCAGGTTGACCGCCATGACCAGGTCGTGGCGGGCGAGGGGGATGTCGAGGTCGCCGACGAAGGTGACCGCCGCGTTGTTCACGAGCAGGTCCAGCCCGCCCAGCTCGCCAGCGGCCCGCTCGACCATGGCCACCACCGCGTCGGGGTCGGAGAGGTCGGTGGGCACGGCCACGGCCCGCCCGCCGGCGTCGCGGATGCGCCCGACGGTGTCGTCGAGCGTGCCGGGCGTGCGCTGAGGCCGCTCGGCGGTGGCCCGGGCGGCGCAGGCCACCGCCACGCCCTCATCCGCCAGCGCCAGGGCCAGCGCGGCCCCGATCCCTCGGCTCGCGCCCGTCACCAGGGCCCGCAGCCCGGTGAGGTCCGTCAGCTCGTCCACGGCGTCCACTCCTCGGTCCAGCGTTCGGCCACGTCGATCAGGGGGTTCGCCTCCCCGGCGGGCAGCACGTAGCGCACCCCGGCCTGGGCGGCGATGTCGGCCTGGCGCACGTTGACGCAGATCGACCGCACCACGGCGAACACCTGGTGCCAGGCCGGGTCCTGGAGCGGGCGACCGAGCTCGGCCGAGAGGTCGGCGGCCACCTCGTCGGGCGTCGCGAAGCCGGGCAGCGGATCCATCTGCACCAGCTCGTGGAGCACCCGCTCCAGCCCGAGGTACCAGCCGAGGTCGAGCTCGGCGGGGCCGATGGTGGCCAGCTCCCAGTCGAGCACCGCCACCACTCGGCGGTCGTCGCCGAACACCACGTTCTCGAGGCGCGGGTCGCCCCAGACCAGCGAGGGCTCGGCGTCGTCGTCCGGCGCGTGGTCCCGGCACCAGCGCAGCAGCGCCACGATGCGGGGGAGGGGTCGATCGCCGGTGGCCCAGCGCAGGTATGCGTCCCACCGGTCGAGCTCGGCGACGAGCGAGCCTCCGCCGTCGCCCGCGAGCTCCTCCAGCGCCGTCCCGCGCCAGGGCACGCGCCCGATGGCGCCGAGGGTCCGCACCATGGCCCGTTGCGCGTCGCGGCGTTGGGCCTCGGTGGCCTCGGTGAGCCACGGGTCGAACAGCGACGCCGGCCCGGGGATGGTGCCGGCCACGAAGGGCAGCACCACGAACTCGGTGCCGAGCCAGCGGGGATCGGGCTCGTGGACGAGCGGCGCAGCGGTGGGGATGCCGGCTGCGGTGATGGCGGCGTGCACCCGAGCCTCGCGGGCCAGGTCGACGTGGGGGAACGAGGGGAGCAGCGGCGGGAGTCGGACCACGATCGACGGCCCTGGCGTGCCGTCGGCCGACGGGTTCGTGGTCGCCACGATCGTCTCGTTCGACAGGCCCGACGACGGGTGGCGCAGCTCGGCGATCCCGGCGGCGGCCACGTCGGGCCGGTGCGCCACGCACCACGCCTCCAGCCCGGCGCGCACCTCGGCCAGGTCCCGGCGTCCGCCGCTGGTGGTCACGTGGGCGCTCCGGCCAGCCGGGCCCGCAGCTCGTGCTTGAGGACCTTGCCGGAGCCGTTGCGGGGCAGGTCGTCCACCAGCTCCACCCGGCGGGGCTGCTGGAACCCGCCGATGGTGCGCCGGCCGAACGCCAGCACCTCGTCGGCCGTGAGGTCGGTGCCGGGCCGGGGCACCACGTAGGCGCACACCAGCTCGCCCCAGCGCTCGTCGGGCGCGCCCACCACCGCAACCGCGGCAATCGCCGGGTGCTCGGCGAGGCGATCCTCCACCTCCCGGGACGACACGTTCTCGCCGCCGCTGATGATGATGTCCTTCTTGCGGTCGACGATCGACAGCAGGCCGGTGGCGTCGATGCGGCCCACGTCGCCGGTGCGGAACCAGCCGTCGACGAACGATGCGGCGTTCGCCTCGGGCGACCGCCAGTACCCCTTGGTCACCTGCGGAGCTCGTACGGCGATCTCACCCACGGCTCCGACCGGCAGGTCGCCGCCATCGTCGTCGATGATGCGGACCTCGACGGTGGGGCCCGGGCGACCGGCCGCCGCCAGGAGCTCGGGCTCGTCCGCCAGGCCGCGCTCGTGCTCCTCGGCCCCCAGGAAGACCGCGTTGCCTGACAGCTCGGTCATGCCGAAGCCCTGCTGGAACCCGGCGCCGAAGGAACCGATGGCCCGGGTGAGCAGCGACGGGGAGATGGGCGACGAGCCGTAGCTCACCGTGCGGAGCGGGGCGAGCGAGGCGCCCGTGGCATCGATGTGGTCGACGAGGGCGTCGACCATCGTGGGAGCCAGCGAGACGTTGGTGACCCGGTGGCGGCGCACCTGCTCGACGAGACCGACGGCGGTGAACTGCCGGGCGATCACCACCGGCCGGCCGACCCGGTGGAAGAGCACGACGTTGTACCCGGCCACGTGGCAGAGGGGGAACGGGAACAGGTACACGTCGTCGTCGTGCATCGGGCGCGCCCCGCGGGTGGCGTCCACCGCGGCGAGCAGGTTGGCGTGGCTGAGCTCCACCACCTTGGGCGTGCCCGACGTGCCGCTGGTGGCGATCAGCCAGGCCGTGGCGCCGGGGCGGAGGTCGTCGGGGAGCTCGGGGGCGCCGTCGCGCCCGTCGGCGAGGACGTGCTCGTAGGGCACGGCGCCGTCGACCGCACCGTCGCCGATCGCCACCACCACCGGCGCCAGGTCGGCGACGGGCCCGACGGTGGCGAGCTCGGCCAGCTGGTCGACGTCGCCCACCAGCACGGCCGGTTCGTAGCGGGCGATCGCCTCGCGCTTGGGGCCCATGCCCAGGCGGTGGTTGACGAAGGCCAGCTGGGCGCCCGCGCGCGGCACGCCGTAGTAGGCCTCGACCCACTCCGGTCCGTTGGCCCCCACGAACGCAACGCGATCGCCCCGCCCCGCCACCGCCGCCACGGCGTGGGCCAGCGCCGACACCCGGTCGTCGAGCTGCGAGAACGTGAGGATGTCGTCGTCGACGATGAGCGCCGGTCGATCGGGGTGGTCCCGCGCCCCGGTGGCGATCAGGTCGTGGAGCAGCATCGGGCGGACCCTACCGACGCCGGGCGCTCCGACCCGCGCCGAGCGGGAGCCTGCGAAGCTGTGCCCGTGAAGCGCCCGCCGGTCGACCCACGGATCCTGGCGGCCTTCGAGGCGGTCGACCGCACCGGGTTCCTGCCACCCGAGCAGCTCCGCTTCGCCGACCAGGACCACCCGCTGCCGATCGGCCACGGCCAGACGAACTCCCAGCCCTCCACCGTGGCCGACATGTTGGCGCTGCTCGACGTGCAGCCCGGCCAGCGCGTCCTCGACGTGGGCGCGGGGTCGGGCTGGACCACCGCCCTGCTCGGCCACCTGGTGGGACCGACCGGTCGGGTGGTGGGCGTGGAGCTCGTGCCCGAGATCGCCCGCTGGGGCGCGGCCAACGTCGCCCGCCAGCACCGGCCGTGGGCGACGGTGCAGGAGGCCGAGCCCGGCGTGCTCGGTGTGCCCGACCAGGGTCCCTTCGACCGCATCCTCGTGTCGGCCGAGTCCGACGACGTGCCCGAGGAACTGCTCGACCAGCTGGCCGACGACGGCATCCTGGTGATCCCGGTGCGTGGCCGCATGCTGCGCATCGAGCGCCACCCCGGCGGCACCACCGAGGCCACCGCCCACGGCACCTACTCCTTCGTCCCCCTCCTGCGCACCTGACACCTGCCCGCCCGGTGCGGGCGACGCCAAGACGGGTCTTGGCTAGGTTCGGCCCGACCGCCCGATCAGCCCGGAGGACCACCGTGGACGAGACCGTTCGCCAGCACAAGATCATCCTCGACGAGTCGGAGATGCCGACCGCCTGGTACAACCTCGTGCCCGACCTGCCGAGCCCGCCGCCGCCGGCGCTGCACCCCGGCACCCTCGAGCCGGCGGGACCCGACGACTTCGCCCCGCTCTTCCCGATGGACCTCATCCTCCAGGAGGTGTCGACGGAGCGCTTCATCGAGATCCCGGGGGCCGTCCAGGACGTCTACCGGCAGTGGCGGCCGAGCCCCCTGTTCCGGGCCCACCGCCTGGAGCAGGCGCTCGGGACGCCGGCGCGCATCTACTACAAGTACGAGGGCGTGAGCCCCGCCGGGAGCCACAAGCCCAACACCGCGGTGCCGCAGGCGTACTACAACGCCAAGGCCGGGGTCCGGAAGCTCACCACCGAGACCGGCGCCGGGCAGTGGGGCACCGCCCTCGCCTTCGCCTGCGCCCTGTTCGGCCTCGAGTGCGAGGTCTGGCAGGTGGGGGCGAGCTACGACCAGAAGCCCTACCGGCGCCTGATGATCGAGGCCTTCGGTGCCGCGGTGCACCGGTCGCCGTCGGCGCTCACCGAGGCCGGTCGGGGCTACCTCGCCGAGGACCCCGAGCACCCCGGCTCGCTCGGCATCGCCATCTCCGAGGCGGTCGAGGTGGCCGCCCAGGACCCCGAGATCCGCTACGCCCTCGGCAGCGTGCTCAACCACGTGCTGCTCCACCAGACCGTGATCGGCGAGGAGGCGCTGCTCCAGCTGGCCAAGGCGGGGGAGAAGGCGCCCGACGTGATCGTCGGTTGCACCGGCGGCGGCTCGAACTTCGCCGGGCTGTCGTTCCCGTTCCTGCGCGAGAAGCTCGCCGGGAACATGGCACCGGTGATCCGCGCCGTCGAGCCGGCGTCGTGCCCGTCGCTCACCCGCGGCGTCTACGCCTACGACTTCGGCGACTCGGCCGGGATGACCCCGCTCATGAAGATGCACACCCTCGGCCACGACTTCGTGCCCGACCCGATCCACGCCGGCGGCCTCCGCTACCACGGCATGTCGCCGCTGATCAGCCACGTGTACGAGCTGGGGCTGATGGAGGCGATCGCCGTGCCCCAGACCGAGTGCTTCGCCGCCGGCGTGCAGTTCGCCCGGACCGAGGGCATCCTCCCGGCCCCCGAGCCCACCCACGCCATCGCCGCCGCCATCCGTGAGGCCGAGCGGGCCAAGGAGACCGGCGAGGAGACCGTGATCCTCACCGCGCTGTGCGGCCACGGGCACTTCGACCTCGCCGCCTACGACGCCTACCTCAACCAGCGCATGGTCGACGAGGACGTCAGCGCCGACCGGCTCGCCGAGGGCCTGGCCACCGTCCCCTCCGTCGGCTGACCTCGACACGATCGGTCACCGCCCGGCGCGCGCCGAGGCGGAGCCCGACGGGCCGAAGAGCGACGCTCGACGTCGAACGGGACGGCGGCGGAGGAGCGACTGCACCGCCAGCGCCGTCACCGGTGGGCTGATCACCCGGCCCGCGGCCCGGTCGAAGCCGATGTCGATGGCCTCGGTCAGGGTGGCGGCGTCGTCCACCGACGCCGCCACCGTGGTCGCCCCGAGGTCGCGCGCCCGCTCCAGGGCCTCCACGGCGGTCGGGTGCAGGCCCCGCTCGCGCCGACGGGCGGGTCGCACGTCGATCCGCCAGATCGGCGCGTCCAACTCGCCGATCACCGACAGGGTGGAGCCGGCGCCCACACCGTCGAGCAGCACCCGGGCACCGAGGCGCGAGATGCGGGCCATCGTGCGGGTGAGGGCGACGGGGTCGACGGCGACGGCGCCGAGCGGCACGGCGACGGCCACGTGGCAGGGATCGAGGTCGTGCGCGGCGAGCGCCTCGGTGAGGGTCGAGGCGAACTCGGGCGCCAAGAGCCGCGTGGGGCTCGGGTTCACGGTGAGCTCGAGGCCGGGGTGCGCCTCCACCCAGGCGGCGGCCTGGCGGCAGACCTCGTGGATCGTCCAGGTCTCCAGGGCCTGGACCTCGGCGGCCCAGCCGGTGCCCTTCAGCGACGGGCCGGGGCGCAGCACGCCGAACACCGGGTGCCACCAGCGCAGCACCGCGTCGGCGGTGTGCATCGACCCGTCTCGCAGGTCGAGGGCCGGCTGGTAGTGCACGTTGAAGTCGCCGGGGAGGGTGGGCAGCTGCACCGATCCCTCGCGTTCGACGACCTCCACGAGGTCGTCGGGGCGCTGGGGCGGGTGGGTGGCGTGGGACCGGACGGCGAACACGGCGGTTCCTCCTCGGTTCGGGGGATGGGGGGGGACTCGATCATCCGCGTCGGTCGATGATCGAACGATGAACCGGCTCGGTCAGGGCCCCACCAGGCTCCCGGCGATGAGCCGCCGGAGGGTCTCGCCCAGCGCGGCGACGCAGAGCGGCTTGGTGAGGTAGTCGTCCATCCCGGCGTCGAGCGCCACCGCCCGGTCCTGGGGCAGCGCCCGGGCGCTCAGCCCCACCACGGGCACGCGCGGCATGTGGTGGGTGGCCTCGAGGTCGCGGATCTGGCGCGTGGCCTCGTAGCCGTCGATGCCGGGCATCATCACGTCCATGAGGACGGCGTCGTAGCGCACCGCGAGCAACAGGGGCACGGCGTCGGCGCCGCTGTCGGCGATGTCGACGTCGTAGCCGAGCTTGTGGAGGTTGCCCACCGCCACGATCTGGTTGGTCCGGTTGTCCTCGACGAGCAGGATGCGGGGCACGGTGGGTCCTTTCGGCGGGCGGGTCGCCCGGGAAGGGTGCGCCCGGGGCCATGACCGAACCATGAACGACCGCCGTGGCGGACCGCCGGCTACGAGCCCAGGAGCGCCCTCGCCCGCTCGGTGAGGTCGGCCACCGGCCCCCGATCCAGCACGTAGCGGTCCGGCCGGATGGCGCAGGCGGGGCGCCCCGCCAGCAGGGGCACCAGCTCGGGGTGGGTCCGGGCGTCGAGCACGGCCCCGTGGGCCTGCCACCACGTCGCCTCGGACGAATCGAGGTCGAGCGGCTCCTCGGTGCACAGGGCGAACCCGCAGCCCACGACGTCGTCGAGCCGCTCGCCCGCCAGGTGCGGCTGGGCGCTCAGGTCGCCGCCGAGCGGTCCGACCCCGGGCCCAGGCCCGAGGGGTGGGATCGGGCTCGGCGGCTCGTCGCCGGGCCGGGGCGCAGGCGCGGCGCGGAAGGCGGCGTCGCGCTCGGCGGCCGCCACCGGGTCGGTGGTGCAGATCAGCCGCCCGAAGTCCACGGCGACGTCGATCACCACCTGGGCGTGCGGTTCGCGCTCGGCCTGGTAGGTGTCGAGCAGCTCGTCGGGGGCGCCGTCGGCCACCACGGCGGCCAGCTTCCACGCCAGGTTGGCGGCGTCGCGCATCCCCGCGCACATCCCCTGGCCGAGGAACGGCGGCGTCTGGTGGGCGGCATCGCCGGCGAGCAGCACCCGCCGATCCCGCCACGTGGAGGCGACCAGGCCGTGGAACGTGTACACCGCCGACCGCTCGACGTCGGCCGTGCCCGCCGGGAGCCACGAGGCGAGCAGCTCCGAGATGGAGGCCGGGGCCGAGATGGCCTCGGCCGACTCGCCCGGCAGCAGCATGAACTCGAAGCGGAACCGTGGCGCCGGCATGGGCACCACCGTGTGGGGGCGGGCCGGGTCGCACACCTGGAGGCAGCGGGTGGGCAGGCCCGTGGCGCCCTCGTGCAGGAACAGGTCCACCACCAGCCACGACTCCTCGAAGCCGGTGTCCCGCAGGTCGGTGCCGATCACCTTGCGGGTGGCCGAGCGGGCGCCGTCGCAGCCCACGGCGTACCTCGTGCGCAGCCTCGTGCCGTCGGCGAGCTCCGCGGTCACCCCCTGCGCGTCCTGGCGCAGGTCCCCGACGCCGACCCCGAGGCGCACCTCGGCGCCCAGGTCCGCCACGGTCCGGCGCAGCACGGTCTCGAAGCTCGGCTGGTGGAAGAACACCGACGTCGGCCACCCCGTGCGGGCCAGGGCGGGCACGGTGAAGGACTGGAGGACCGAGCGGTCGGCGGCCACGAAGTCGAGCCCGTCGTTGAGGACGGTGGCGGCCACCACCTCGTCGGCGCACCCGAGCTCCTGGAGGATCCGCAGCACCTCGTGGTCGCACTGGGCGGCGCGGGGGAGGGGGAACAGCTCGGTGTCCCGGTCGACCACCACCACCCGCAGGCCGCGGCGCGCGAGCAGGCCGGCGAGCGTGGCTCCCGTGGGGCCGAAGCCCACCACCATGACGTCGGCGTCGAGCGCCGGGTCGTCGGGCGGCGGGTCGTCGGGCGTGCTCATCGCCGCGCGCTCCACGCCTGCTGGAGCTGCTCGAGGTCGGTGGGCACCACGAACTCCACCGGCAGGTTCGGTCCCCAGGCGTTGGCCACGTGCTCGAGGGCGAACTCGGTGCGGCCCTCGGCCTCCCAGGCCACGTCGTCGAGGATCTGGTCGAGGTCCGAG
Organism: Actinomycetota bacterium; assembly: GCA_019639095.1. Taxonomy (GTDB): domain Bacteria; phylum Actinomycetota; class Acidimicrobiia; order Acidimicrobiales; family Iamiaceae; genus Aquihabitans. The sequence goes on along the minus strand of JAHBSN010000115.1, from coordinate 2,632 downwards.
TACAGCTCCACGAACGAACCGGCCGGGTCCTGGAGGTACCAGTAGAAGTTCGACCCGGCGAAGTGGCGGCCCATGCCCCAGGCGTGGCGCTCGGGGTCGGCGCGGTAGAGCGCGGTGGCGGTGTGGCCCACGTGGTCGACGTCGTCGCACTCCCAGGAGTAGTGCTGCAGCAGCGGCACCGGCGACTCGACCACGGCCACGTTGTGGTGGTCGGTGGAGCAGCGGAGGAACCAGATGATGCCCTCCACCGAGTCGCTCACCTTGAAGCCGAGCCCGTCGACCAGCAGCGACGCGGTGGCCTTGGGGTCGGGGGAGCCGATCACCAGGTGGCCGAGCCGGCGCGGGGGTCGGGGGCCCTGGAGCACCGCCGGGGCCCGTCGGTCGGGGCGCACCACGGCCCCCGGCGCGTTGGGTGCGATGGCCGCCGGCGGCACCTGCACGGGCGCCGGTGGTGCCACCTGCACCTCGAAGCGCACGCCGGTGGCCGGGTCGATCACGGCCACGCCGCCCTCGGCGGTGATGGGGTCGAGGCCCCCGGCTCGCAGCCGGGCCGCCATCCCCGTGAGGTCGTCGGGCGACGAGCACCCGACGGTCACCGAGTCCAGCCGGCGGAAGGGGCCCTCGTCGACCACGACCGACGCGCCGCCGTCGGTGCCGGTGAAGCCGGTGGCAGCGCCGCCCGAGAGGCCGAGCTCGCCGTAGAACGAGGCCAGGCGATCGGGGTCGGGCACCGCGGTGCGGAAGCCGAGGAGGCGGTGGAGGCTCACAGCAGCGCTCCCCGCCCGGCGGTGCAGCGGTTCCGCAGCTCGCCGATGCCCTCGGCCCCCGAGGTGATCACGTCGCCCTCGGCGAGGAACCGGCCTCGGCCCATCCCGACCCCGCTCGGGGTGCCGGTGAAGATGAGGTCCCCCGGCTCGAGGGGGCAGATCGACGAGAGGTACGCCACGAGCGTGGCCACCGGGAAGATCAGCTGGTCGGTGCGGCTCTCCTGCATCCGCTCGTCGCCCACGTCGCACCACAGGGCGATGTCGTCGGGGTCGGCGAAGGCGTCCACCGACACCAGGGCCGGGCCGATGGGGCCGTAGGCCGGGAAGCTCTTGCCCAGCGAGAACTGCGGGGGGACCCCGGTGAGCTGCACCGTCCGGTCCGAGATGTCCTGGCCGAGCGTGAGCCCGGCCACCACGCTCCAGGCGTCGTCGGCTGGCACCCGGTGCGCCGGCCGACCGATCACCACCACCAGCTCCACCTCCCAGTCCACCTGTGCGCCCGAGAGCGCCACGTCGGCGGTGGGGCCGGCGATCGACGAGGGGAACTTGGTGAAGGTGAGCGGCGCCGGCGGCGTGGCCATCCCGCTCTCGGCGGCGTGGTCGGCGTAGTTGAGGCCGATGGCGAAGACCTGGCGGGGCCGGGGGACCGGGGCGTCGAGCACGGCGCCGGCCACGGGGCCGTCCGCCGGCCCGGCGTGGCCGTCCCGGCAGCGATCGGTGAGGGCGTGCAGCTCGTCGAAGCGGCCCACCGCCGCCATCGGGTCGGCCAGGGCGTCGTCGCCCGCCACCCGGGCCAGGTCGTACCAGCGGCCGTCGACGTCGAGCGCCGAGCGGCCGTCGATGGAGAGGAGTCGGAACACAGCGCCATCCCTTGTTATCGAGCGATACCGAACTATTATCGGTCGATATGGAAAAGGCAAGCACCTCGATCCGGAGCCGATCCCGGCGACCGGCGGCCGACCTCGCCGCCGCGCTGCTCGACGCCGCCGCGGTGGAGTTCGCCGCCCACGGGTTCGAGGGCGCGTCCACCCGGCGCATCGCCGAGCGGGCCGGCGCCCACCAGCCCCAGATCAACTACCACTTCGCGTCGAAGGAGCAGCTGTGGCGGGCCACCGTCGACCGCCTCTTCGCCCTGCTGGTGGTGCCCGACGTGGCGGCTGCGCCCGATCCGGCCTCGGCGTTCGCCGCCGGCGTCGAGCGGTTCCTGCAGGTGTCGGCCTCCCACCCGGCGCTGAACCGCATCGTCAACCAGGAGGCCACCGCGCCCTCGTCGCGCCTCGATTGGCTCGTGGCCACGCACCTGCGGCCGCTCCACCGGCTGGTGGCCGCCGCCTGGGCCGACGTGCGCGCGTCGGGGGCGGGCGCCGACCTGCCCGCCGACGAGGTGTGGGAGCTCGTCACCACCTACGGGGCGCTGCGCTTCGCCAACGCCCCCATGCTCGCCCTGCTCGAGATCCCCTCGGGCACCGAGCCCGCCGACGCCGCCGAGCACGCCCGGCGCGTGCTCTCGGTGCTCGGCCTGGCCCCCGCGCCGGGGTCGAGACCGGGGCGGCGCTAGACGATCTCGCTGGTCTGCAGGACCGGGGCGATCGTCGTGTAGTTGGCGACGTCGGCCAGGATCTCGCCGGTGCCCTCGGCACCCATGGCGGCACCGAGCGCGTACATCGAGGCGAACACGAAGTGCACGGCCGCCACGTACGGCCCGTCGACGCCCTTGTCGATCTCGGTGCGCTCCGGGCTCCAGGTGCGCACCGCGAGCGGCACGTGCTGGTCCCGGTAGTAGTCGTGGTCGAAGGTGGCCCCGTCGGTGGCGGGGTAGAGCACGCTCAGTCGGATCATGGCGGGGAACCTACCGGTCCTCCCGG
>JAHBSN010000114.1 GCA_019639095.1 Actinomycetota bacterium | reverse complement strand
GCCCCGACCCCATCGGGTCCGGCTCGCTGGCCCAGCGGTTGGTGCACCGGGCGGCCGCCGCGCTCGGCGGCAGCCGCACGAGCCGTCGGTCGTTCCTCACCCGCACCGCGGTGGTGGGCTCGGCGCTCGCGGTGGGCCCCATCGACTTCCTGCTCAAGCCGGGCACCGCCTACGGCTACGTGTGCGGCACCTGCTCCGACGGCTGGACCGCCTTCTGCTGCACCGTCAACGGCGGCCGCAACGTGTGCCCCCCGAACAGCTTCGTGGCCGGCTGGTGGAAGGCCGACAACGCCGCCTACTGCTGCGGGTCGGCCCGCTACATCATCGACTGCAACGCCACCTGCCCCACGCAGTGCACGTGCCGCTGCGCCGGCGACTCCTGCGACGGCCGTCGCACCTGCTGCAACCAGTTCCGGTACGGCCAGTGCCACCAGGAGATCTCCTGCTACGGCCCGGTGGTGTGCCGGGTGGCCACCTGCACCCCGCCCTGGGAGTACGACCCGAGCTGCACCCGGTCGAGCGCCACCGACAACCGCACCGTCAACCATGGCGCGCCGTGCCTCGGCACCGACTGCGGCAGCGCCATCACCAAGAAGTACGAGGCGCTCGGCGGCGCAACGGGCTTCCTCGGCGCCGTGGTCACCCCCGAGGGTCCCGTGGGCGACGGGCGGGGCCGCCGGGCGCGCTACCGCGGGGGCAACATCTACTGGACCGCCAAGACCGGCGCCTTCGAGGTCCACGGGAAGATCCTCGACGAGTACGGCCGCCAGGGGGCCACCGGCGGCAAGCTCGGCTACCCCACCTCCGACACCCGCACGTCCTCGCTCGGCAAGAGCCGGTACTCGAACTTCGAGAAGGGCCGCATCTACGAGATCCTCGAGACCGGGGCGGTCATCACCATCCCGAACCCGTTCTTCACCAAGCACGAGTCGCTCGCCGGCGTCCACGGCGTGCTCCGGTACCCCACCTCCGGCGTGCGGGCCGCCAGCGACAAGCGGTCCACCTACGTGAACTTCGAGCACGGCCGCATCTACTCGGTCGACAAGCGGGTGGTGGAGCTCCACGAGCCGCTGTTCTCGGCCCACGAGGACCGCAAGGGCGTGCACGGCGAGTTCGGCTACCCCACCACCGACCTGCTGAAGCTCGGCGACGGTCGAGGCTCGAGCCAGTGGTTCGAGGGCGGCACCGCCTGGTACTCCGCCGCCACCGGCCCGCAGTTCCTGAGCGGCGACATCTCGAACCGCTACCTCGCGGGCGGCCACGCCGAGGGCTACCTCCGGTACCCCACCTCGTCCAACCAGCCGGTGGGCGACGGTCGGGGCACCTTCGCCACCTTCGAGGGGGGCAACATCTACGCCACCTCCACCACCGGCGCCCACGAGGTGCGGGGCACGCTGCTCGCCTACTACCTCGACTCCGGCGGCCCCACCGGTCGCCTGGGCTACCCCACCGGCGAGCTCGATCCGCCCGGCACCGCGGGCGGACGGTTCCAGTCGTTCGAGAAGGGCCGCCTGCGGTACGGGGCCGGCGGCGTGGTCACCCCCGCCTGAGCACTACGGTGGCCGCCTCCCGCGGGTGTAGCTCAATGGCTAGAGCCTCAGACTTCCAATCTGATGATGGGGGTTCGATTCCCCTCACCCGCTCCAGGCGCCGACCGCGCCGCTGACCGCCTGCCCGCCGGGGTCGAAGGGCCCTACCGGGCGCCGTCGGACGGCGCGAACCTGTGGGGTAGGAGGTCCGATGCCCAGGTCGACGCGCACCCTGCTCGCCTCGCTGGCCGTGGTGCTGGTGCTGAGCGGCTGCGACCGCGTGGTGCGCGTGAGCGGCTCGTGGTCCGGGGGCGACGCCGACGGCGTCAGCGGCACGGCCTCGTCGGGGTCGACCCGGGGAGGCATGGCCGTCGACGGCACGGGTCGGCTGGTGGTGTTCGAGTCCACCTCCACGAACCTGCTCCCGGGGGGCAACGCGGCCGGACTGTTCCTGCGCGACCTGGCCACCGGCTCGATCGAGCGGCTGGCCGACGGGCGGACGCCCGACATCACCGCCGACGGCCGCTACGTGGCCTACGCCGACCGGGCCGGCGGGCTCGCCGAGGTGCGCGTCCTGGACCGGGTCTCGGGCACCACCGCCCTCGTGTCGGTCCTGCCCGGCGGCACGCCGTCGGGTGCCTCCAACCTCGACCCGTCCATCAGCGACGACGGCCGGTTCGTGGCGTGGGAGTCGTCGTCGGACCAGCTGGTCCCGGGGTTCGTGGGCACCAACGTGTTCGTGCGCGACCTCGTGGCCGGCACCACCGACGTGGCGAGCCGGGCGGTCGACGGCACCCAGGCGAACGAGACCAGCCACACCCCGGCGATCAGCGCCGACGGCCGCTACGTGGCGTTCTCGTCGTGGGCGTCGGACCTCACCGTGGGCGACGTCGCCACCGGCTACCGGGAGGTGTACCGACGCGACCTCGCCACGGGGACCACCACCAAGGTGAACCTGGACGCCTCGGGCTCGCCCATCAGCTTCTCGGCCCTGCACCCGTCGATCAGCGACGACGGCAGCGTGGTGGCCTTCGACGGGCCCGGCCGGGTGTACGTGCGGGACGTGGCGCACGGCACCACCGACGACCTCGGTCGAGGTCAGCTCCCCGCGTTGAGCGGCGACGGTCGCACGGTGGTCTTCGCCAGCTCGTTCGCGCTGAGCCCCTGGGACGTGAACGGCCACCTCGACGTGTACGCGACCGACCGCGTGCTCGGGTCGACGGCGCAGCTGTCGGTCACGAGCGACTGGCGCCAGACCCCCGGCGATCCGACGCTCAACGCGGTGTACGTGGCCCCGGCGATCAGCGACGACGGGTTCGTCGCCGCCTTCGGGACCGAGATCGCCCTCGACCCCGCCGACGGGAACGGTCGGCGTGACGTCTACGTGCGCGCGGCCCGCCGGCCCACGATCACGTCCGTGGCACCGGCCGCCCTGGCGCCGGGCTCGGAGGCCACCCTCGAGGTCACGGGCGACTCGTTCCGGCCGGGGGCCACCGCGGGCATCGACGTCCCGGGTTCGGCGGGTGTGCACGTGACCGGCGTGCAGGTCCTGGCCGTCGACCGGCTCCGCGTGGAGGTGACCGTCGACCCCGACGCCCCGTCCGGGCCCCGCACCCTCCTCGTGGCCAACCCGACCGCCGAACCCGGCGGGCCGGCCAGCGCCTTCGGCCTCTGTCCCGCCTGCCTCGCCGTGGAGTAGCCCGCCCGTGAACGCCATCCGCCCAGCCACGCGTCGCCCGAACGAAGGCCGTCGCACCCTGCCCGCCCTCGCCCTGCTCGCGAGCACGGCGGTGGCCCTCCTGCTCGTCGCCGGGTGCAGCTCCGACGGCTCCGACGGCGACGACGCGACCTCGACCACCGCCACGACGCCCGCCTCGACCACGACGACCGCGCCCACCTCCTCCTCCACCTCCGGCGCCACCGGCGACACGGTGGTCGTCCAGGTGTTCTTCCTCGACGAGGACGCCTTCAACATCGGTCGACCGCCCTACGTGCAGCCGGTGGAGCGCACGGTCGACGCGACGGAGCCGGCGCGGGGCGCGCTGGACGAGCTGTTCGCCGGCCCCACCGCCGACGAGCGGGCGGCCGGTCTGCGGCTGGTGGCGTCGGGGGCCACGGGGGTGTCCTCGGTGCGCATCGAGGACGGCACCGCACACGTGCAACTGGCCGGCGGCTGCAGCAGCGGCGGGTCGACCTTCACCGTGGCCGATCAGATCGCCGCCACGCTCCGCCAGTTCGTGACGGTGGACTCGGTGAAGGTCTACGACCCGTCCGGAGCGACCGAGCGACCCGAGGAGCCGGGCGACTCGATCCCGACGTGCCTCGAGCCCTGAGCGGGACGGTCCTCGCCCGGGTGGGCGCGGCCGTCCTGGTCCTGGCCGCAGCATCGGGATGCTCGTCGGACCCGTCGAACGAGCCCGAGCCCACGCCGACCTCCACGACCCCGACCTCCACGACCCCGACCTCCACGACCCGGACGTCGACGACCACACCCTCCGCCATCCCGACGTCCACGACCCCGCCACCCGCCATCCCCGCCGGTGCCAGCTGGGACCTCGACTTCCCCGACCCGTTCGTGCTGGCCACCGACGACGGCTACCTGGCCTTCGGCACGACGTCGGGCCTCGTGCGCGTGCAGCGGCTGCGCTCGAGCGCGCTCGACGGCTGGGACGGTCCGCAGGAGGCCCTGGTGCGGGAGCCGGCGTGGGCCACCCCCGGCTCGTCGTGGGCCCCGGCGGTGCTCGAGGTGGCCGACGGGTGGGTCCTCTACTACACGGTGCAGGTCGCCGGCACCGACCGGCACTGCATCTCGTTCGCCCTCGCGAGCGGACCGGCCGGGCCGTACCGCGACGACAGCCGGGAGCCGTTCCTGTGCCCCGACGAGGCGGGCGGGGCGATCGACCCGAGCCCGTTCACCGACGTGGACGGCTCCACGTACCTGCTGTGGAAGAACGACGGGATCACGCTGCGCCGCGAGTCGCGGCTGTGGTCCCAACCGCTCGCACCCGACGGCCGGTCCCTCACCGGGCGCGCCACCCCCATCCTCGACACCACCCAGTCGTGGGAGTTCCCCCACGTGGAGGCTCCGTCGATGACGCTGGCGGACGGCACCTACTGGCTCGCCTACTCGGCCAACTGGTGGAACCAGCCCGCGTACGGCGTCGGGCTGGCGCGCTGCTCGTCGCCCTCCGGCCCGTGCACGAAGCCCTTCGACGAACCCGTGCTGGCCACCGCACCGGGCCGGTACGGGCCCGGCGGCGCGGAGTTCTTCGTCGACCGGTCCGGCCGGACGCTCGTGGCGTACCACGCCTGGCTCGACGAGCCGGGCTACCCGGGCCACCGAGCCCTGCACATCGGCGTGCCCGACCTCGCCGCCGACCCGCCCACGCTCGTCCCGGGCTGAGCAGCACCGAAGAGCACGGTTTGCCCGACCTCATGTGTCGGGCGCCACGGCCGATGGAACGCCCGTGTACCCGCTCCGTCGGCTCGCGCCGATGCTCCTGGTCGTGGTGGCGCTCGGCACCACGCCCGCGTGCGACCACGCCCCGGCGCGGCCGGAGCCCGACGTGACGGTGGAGCTGAAGGACTTCGAGGTGGGCCTCTCGACCGCTCGGACCGAGTCGGGTCGGGTGGTGTTCGACCTGGAGAACACCGGCCCCACGGTGCACGAGCTGGTGGTGGCCCGGACCGACCTGGCCTCGGGCGAGCTCCCCCTCGGGAGCGACGGCCTGTCGGTCGACGAGGACACGCCGAAGGTGCGGGTGCTCGGCGAGGACGAGTCGGTCCAGCTCGACGAGCGCCACCAGCTCGACCTCGACCTCGATCCCGGCCACTACGTGCTGTTCTGCAACCTCGAGGGCCACTACCTGGGCGGCATGCACGTCGACCTGGAGGTGCAGCCGTGACCACGACCCACGGCGCACGGCGTCCGACCGGGCTGCTGGCCATCGCCTCGCTGGGCCTGCTGTTCGTGGTGGTGGCGGGGATCTTCTTCTACAACGCCCAGGCCATCTCCGATCAGCGCGACGCCGCGCTGGTGTCGAACGCCGCCGGGCGGCTCCGCGCCGACGTCGAGCGCTACGTGTCCGACATGAACCTGGTGGCCAACGGCGTGCCGGCCGACCCCGATGCGAGCCTGGAGCGGATCCACCAGACCGCGACCGCCCTCATCTCCGGCGGCGAGGTCCCCGCGGTGCAGGGCGGCGGCGAGATCCTGCTGCCCCAGCCCCCGCAATCCGAGCTCCTCAACCGCAAGCTCGACCAGCAGCGCAAGCTCACCGATCGCCTGGCGGAGAAGGGCCGGGCCCTGCAGGCCACCGAACCGGGCACCGCCGAGCGGGACCAGGCGGTGCAGGACCTGCGGGTGGTGGGCGCGCAGCTCTCGAGCGTCACCAGCGACGTGGTGGGCCAGATCACCCGGGAGAACCGCGACGCGCTCGAGCGGTCGAACCTGATCGAGCGGATGCTGGGGCTCGGCGCCGGCATCGCCGCGGTCACGGTCGGGGTGCTGTTCATGCGCGCCGGCCGCAACCGGGAGGAGGCCCGCTACCGGGCCCTGGCCCACAACTCCGCCGACCTGGTGATCGTGGCCGCCGCCGACGGCGCGATCCGCTACGCCAGCCAGTCGTCGTCCACCATCCTCGGGTACGAGCCCGACGAGCTGCGGGGGCAGCGGTTCCTCTCGCTCGTGCACCCGGTCGATCGTCCGCTCGTGGAAGCCGCGCTGGGCGAGCTGGAGGCCCTGCCCGACGCGCCGGTGCGGGTCCAGTACCGGCTCCGGCACGCACTCGGCCACCACCTCGTGGTGGAGACGAGCTGGGCCAACCTGCTCGCCGACAGCGCGGTCCGCGGCATGGTGGCCAACACCCGCGACGTGTCGGACCGCCACGCCCTGGAGGAGGAGCTGCGACGCAAGGCGTTCCGCGACGACCTCACCGGGCTGCCCAACCGCGCCCTGTTCGGCGACCGGGTGGAGCAGGCCGTGCAGCGCGCCCACGACACCGGCGGCGTGGTCACGGTGCTGTTCGTGGACCTCGACGACTTCAAGACCGTGAACGACAGCCTCGGTCACACCACCGGCGACCACCTGCTGCAGGCGGTGGCCGAGCGGCTGACCGCCTGCATCCGCGCCACCGACACCGCCGCCCGCCTCGGCGGCGACGAGTTCGGCATCCTGCTGACCGACGGCTCCACCGTGGACACGGCCGAGGCCCTGGCCGAGCGGCTGATCGGCACGCTGCGCGACCCGTTCGAGGTCGACGGCCGCCCGCTGGTCGTCACCGCGAGCATCGGCATCGCGTGCCAGCTGGGCGAGCAGGTCAGCGCCGAGGCGGTGCTGCGCGACGCGGACGTGGCCATGTACGCCGCCAAGTCGCAGGGCAAGGGGCGCGCTGCGGTGTTCGCCGACCAGATGCACCGAGCGGTGGTGGAGCGCCAGCGCCTCGGCAGCGACCTCCAGATGGCCCTGGCCAAGGGCGAGCTGGAGGTGCACTACCAGCCGCTCGTGGACCTCACCACCGGCGTGGTGGCCGGTGTCGAGGCCCTGCTGCGCTGGCACCACCCGACCCGCGGCTCGATCCCGCCTGCATCCTTCATCCCCGTGGCCGAGGAGATCGGCGTGATCGTCGACATCGGGGCATGGGTGCTCGACCAGGCGTGCCACCAGGTCGTGGACTGGACCACCCGCCACGAGGCGGTTCGAGACCTGGCGGTCACCGTCAACCTGTCGCCGGTGCAGCTCGGCACCACGCGCCTCTACCAGGACGTCGCGGGAGCGATCGAGCGCTCGGGCATCGAGCCGTCGAGCCTCATCCTCGAGATCACCGAGGGGGCGCTGAGCGGCGACGACGAGGTGGTGGTGACCGCGCTCGAGCGCCTCCGCTCCCTCGGCGTGCGGCTGGCCATCGACGACTTCGGCACCGGCTACTCGTCGCTCTCGCAGCTGCGCATGCTGCCGGTCGACATGTTGAAGATCGACAAGTCGTTCATCGACGGCACCCCCGACGGCGGACGGGGCACGGCCCTGCTCCACTCGATCATCGACCTCGGACGGGTGCTGAACCTCGAGGTGGTGGCCGAGGGCATCGAGCACCCCGAGCAGGCCGAGGTGCTGCACCGCAGCGGGTCCCACCTGGGCCAGGGCTTCTTCTACGCGGTGCCGGCCTCGCCCGAGGACCTCGAGGACCTCATGGCGCGTGGCCTCGTGGACCAGCTCCGCGCCGCCCTCCCGATCGATTGACCCCGCCGCCGTCGCCCGGCGGATCAGATGGTGAAGGACAGGTTGGCCACCAGCTGGCGCCCGAGGTCGTGGTCGCCGGTGAGGTGCACGGCGGAGCCGATGAGGCCCTCCCCCTGGATGCGCCCGCCGGTGAGGCGGAGGAAGAGCAGCGGGTCGAGGGCGATCCCGACGGTGGGGTCGCCGTCGAGCGCGTCCACCACCCGGGCCCGGTCGGCCACCTCCACGCAGTACGTGGCGGCCACCGGGCCGATGAGGTCGAACCGCACGGTGGTCCCCTGCGGGAGGCGGGCGCGCCGGCCGACGATGTAGCCCAGCGCCGTTTCGGTCTCGTCGAGCGCCGAGCGGATGGCGTCGGGGTCGGGGCGCGTGTCCTGTCCGAGGGCGAGCCGGGTGTCGTGCTCGTGCTGGAACGAGTCGTAGGCCCGGATGCGCATGAAGCGCCCGTAGGTCTCGTCGGGCCCGGCCGGGGTCCACGACGGCGCGTCGAAGTCGGCCTGGGTCATCTCGTCGAGGGCCTCGAGCCGAGCGGCGGTGGCGGCCCGGAACTGCTCGAGCACCTCTGGCCCGCTCAGGCGACGCTTGTCCTCCACCCACGCCTCGTTCATCGTGGCGATGTCGTTGCGGAGGTGGGTGAGGTGGCCGATGTCGGGCGACGGCGCCGGGCGGCCGAGCAGCATCTCCTCGGTGCCGGTGAGGTGGCTCAGCTGGTCCTGCACCGTCCAGCCGGGGAGGCAGGTGGGCGTGGCGTAGTCGACGTCGTCGAGCCCGGTGTAGAGCTCGTCGATGGCGGGCCCGGTGGCGCGCAGCAGGGCCACGGTGTCGTCGCGGTTCACGATGGTGGGCATCAGGGCGTCTCGTTCTGGATGGTGACCCAGTCACGGGCCTCGAGGTAGGGGCGGAAGGCGGTGGCGATGGCGGCGATGTCGTCGGGCCGCTTGGGGCGCTGGAGCTCGTAGACGTGCGGGAACTCGATCCAGCCGGTGACGAGCTCCCAGAGGCGCAGCGCGGCGTCGCCGGTGGGCGGGTCGATCACCACCGGGCCGAAGAAGGCGTGGTCGCCCTCGAACACGAGGACCGGGACCCCCCAGCCGCCCAGCTCGAGCACCCGCTCGTGCTCGGCCCGGACCTCCTCGGTGGTGGTGGGGTCGTCGATCGCCTCGCGCACCAGGCCCGGGTCGAGGCCCATCTCGACCAGCAGCGCCTCGGCCACCTCGGGCCGGTGGGGCTTGCGCCCGTCGACGTGCAGCGCCGTGCCCGCTCGCAGGTACCACTCGTCGAGCAGGGCCGGATCCTCCCGGCGCAGCCGGGCCCCGATGCGCATCATCGACCAGCCGTAGGACCACTCCCGTTCCCACGGGTGCTTCTTGCCCTCGACCCGGTTCACCTCCTCGAGGCTGAAGAAGCGCCACGTCACGTCGATCCCGGCGAGGTCCCGCACCTCCCGCATCCACAACGAGGTCTGGTAGGCGTACGGGCACATCACGTCGAAGTGGAAGTCGACGGCGGTGGGGCTCGGGGCGGCCATGGGGCGCACCGTACCGGCGTGGGCGGCGGTGGGTCAGCCGGTGAACGCCGGGCGGGCCGAGCGAGGTGTGGCCGGCGTCGCCGGGGGCGGGAGCTGGCCGATCGGCGTGCCCTCGCACACCGGCCGGTGGTCCAACCTGGCGGAGGCGACGGGGCGATCGGTGCCGGCGGCGAGGAGCTCGACGACGATCGGCGCCCCCGGCTCCCCCGGGGGCAGGTCGACGAGGACGTACTGCGGGATGCCGAGGTACGAGGTGGGCACGGCGACGGACCGAGCCACCTCCACGCCGTCGATCTCGATGTCCACCGTGACCGGTCCGCCGCGGTTGGTGATGCCGAGGTTCAGGCTCGAGACCGGGATCGGCTCGGCACCACCCGACACCACGCAGGTGTAGGACACCGTCACCAGCACGTCCGGCGGCGCCGGTGCGATCGGGGGCGGCTCGGTGGTGCTCGTGCTGGTCTCGTCGACCACCGAGGTGCTCGAGCTCGTCGTGGACGAGGAGCTCGGGGGCACTTGGGCCGCCGCTCCCCCGCCTCCGCCGGTCAGGCCCGACACGCCCACGAGCACCGCAACCACCGCCACCACCGACCGCCGCCGCACGTCGTCCATCCCGTGGTTCTACCTGCAGCGAGGAGCGCCGTCCCGATTCCGTCAGATCCGGGCCGGTGCCGGGATCCGCTCGAGCGGTGAGTCGACCGTGCCGAAGCGACCGTCGTCGGCGTTCCACGAGGCGCGGGCCTCGTCGACCTCGTCGGACGTACGGGCCACGAAGTTCCACCACATGGAGAGCTGCTCGGGGAACGGCGTGCCACCGAGGAGGATCGCCGTGGCCGGCTCGCTCGCCCGCAGGCCGAGCTCGTCGCGAGCGGTGCCGAGGTAGGCGAGGTGGCCGGGGGCGACCGTGGTGCCGTCGACCTCCACGGCACCGTCGAGCACCACGAGGGCGTGCTCGTGGTGCGACTCGAGGGGCATGGTGGTCTCGCCGCTGCGGAGCCGGAGCTCGGCTCCGAGGTGATCGGTGTCGCGACGGGCCGGCGACGTGGTGCCACCCAGCTCGCCGACGATGACGGTCGCGGTGGCGTTCGCCAGATCGAGCTGCGGGAGCTCGGCGTGGTGCTCGAAGGCGGGCTCGCCGTGTCGGGTCGCCTCGGGCTGGGCCACCCAGAGCTGGATGCCCTCGAGCTCGCCGGCGTAGGTGCCGGTGGACTGCTCGGCGTGCGACACGCCGTGCCCGGCGGTCATCAGGTTGAGCTGGCCGGCCCGGATCACCTGCTCGGAGCCCAGGCTGTCCCGGTGCAGGATCTGGCCGGCCGTGAGCCAGGTGACGGTCTGCAGGCCGATGTGGGGGTGCGGCCCGATGTCGGCTCCCACCTCCGCGGTGGCGGTCGTCGGGCCCATGTGGTCGGCGAAGCACCACGCGCCCACGGTGCGGCGGGCTCGTCGGGGCAGGGCGCGCCGCACCTGCATCTCCCCCACCTGCGCCCGGTGGCTCTCGGTGACCTCGACCATCCGTCCGAGGCTACGGCCACGCCCCGCCCACCCGGGCTCAGCCCAGGGGCAGGTCGGGGTCGTCGACGCCGAGGTAGCTGCCGGCCGTGGAGCCGTTCACGTCCTGGGACCGGCTCCAGATGATGAGCGGGTCGACGCCCGGCAGATCGGTGGCGGCGTGGCCGAGGTAGGTCTTGCAGTCGGCGCCGTTGCACGCGTCGGGCGTGCCGG
>JAHBSN010000113.1 GCA_019639095.1 Actinomycetota bacterium | reverse complement strand
ATGGCGCGCCCTTCACCGAGCAGGAGCGCCGCGACGCCGCCTGGTGGCCGTGGTGGGCCGGCACGTCCACCCGGGGCTGCCCCCTCTGCCAGATCGAGTTCGACCGGATGACCGGCCAGGTCCCGTACTTCTCGAACATCAGCCTCGTGCCCGGCATCACCGCCACCGGCGGCGCCGTGCGCCACTCGTGCACCGTCGGCGGCGACACCGTGGAGTGCTGGTACGTCGACCCGTCGGTGGGCGTGATCCAGGGCGCCACGGCGTGGGCCACGGTGGCCCCCGACGGCAACGGCAGCCCCATCACCAAGCCGGCGCCGCTGTCGAAGCCGTTCTACGTGGTGAAGCGCAACGGCAACGAGGAACGCCACTGGCTGCGCGTCGACACCGGGTACGACACCGACATCTCCGCGGTCCGCCAGCTCGGCAAGAACGCCCGCCCGCGCTCCACCCAGTCGGGCTCGGGCCTGGCCTGGAGCAAGTCGTCTGGCCTCTGCGACGTCACCGCCAAGCGCGGCAACTGCGGCGGCAACTCGAACGACCCGACCCCGCCGCCGGCGAACAGCGGTCCGTTCGCCCCGCCGTCTGGGGTGAAGGCCACCCAGCTCGCCGTGTCGGGCACCTACCGCGCCATCCCCCTCGATGCGAACGGCGACGGGCGCGGCGACGTGCTCTGGTACGCCCCCGGTCGGGCCGGCGACGTCCTGTGGCTCGGCAACGGCTCGGGCGGGTTCACCTCGAAGACCTTCGTGATCGACGGGGCGTTCGACGACGTGGTGGTCCTCGACGTCGAGGGCAACGGTCGTGACGACATCCTCTGGTACGCCCGCGGGAGCGGGACCGCGGTGCTCTGGCGCTCCGACGGCGACGGCACCTTCACCAGCTCGCGCCTCTCGCCCGGCACGGGCAAGCGGCCCACCATCGGGAACTACGACGGCAAGGGCGGCGACGAGATCTTCTGGTACGGGCCCGGCAACGGCTCCGACTCGATCTGGACCTGGACCGGCAACGGCTTCCGCTCCTCGCCCCGCACCGTGCGCGGCAACTACGCGGTGATCGTCGGCGACTTCGACGGCAACGGCCTCGACGACCTGTTCTGGTACGTCCCCGGCGCCCCCGGCGACTCGATGTGGCTCCACAGCACCCGTGGTGGCTACGTGACCAAGACGGCCAAGGTGCGCGGTGCCTACTGGCCGCTCGTGGGCGACTTCGACGGGGATCGACGCGACGACATCCTGTGGTACGCCCCCGGCACCGCACAGGACACCGCCTGGTTCGGCGGGTCCGGTGGCAAGTTCTCCCCGCAGCTGTTCAAGGTGAACACCACGTACCAGCCGGTGGTGGCCGACATCGAGGGCGACGGCCGCGACGACCTGCTGTGGTACGCCCCCGGGGACACGAGCGACCTGTGGACGCGCTGGGGTGCGGACCGCGGGCGCAACTCGGTCGGCCTGGCGCTCGGCGGCAACCACCAGGCGATCGTGGGCGGGTTCTCCGCCGGTGGCCGGGACGGGATCCTCTGGTACGCCCCCGGCGCCACGCCCGAGACCCTGTGGTGGCGCTGACCCCGCGGGTCAGCGCCTGACCGGGTCGGGCAGCTCGGTCGTCCCGCCGCCGGCGTGGCTGGCGCGCAGCTGGCCGCAGGCGGCGTCGATGTCGGTGCCACGGGTGCGGCGCACGGTGGCGTTCACCCCCAGTCCCGCCAGCCGGTCGGCGAAGGCGAGCACCCGCTCGGGAGGCGTGCCCCGCACGGGGTAGCCCGGGGTGGGGTTGAGCGGGATCAGGTTGACGTGGGCTCGCAGGGGCCGCGCGTAGTCGGCCAGCTCCCGGGCGTGGCGGTCGGTGTCGTTCACGCCGTCGATCAGGGCCCACTCGAACGAGAGGCGCCGGTGGGTGGCGTCGAGGTACGCCCGGCAGGCCTCCGCGAGCACCGACAAGGGGTAGCGGCGGTTGATCGGCACCAGCTCGTCTCGCTCGCGGTCGTTGGCCACGTGGAGCGACACGGCCAGGTTCACCGGTAGGTCCGCCTCGGCCAGGCGCCGGATGCCGGGCACGACGCCCACCGTCGAGAGGGTGAGGTGGCGGGCGCTCAGGCCGAGGTCGCCGTGGATGCGGACCACGGCGTCCCAGGTGCGGTCGTAGTTGGCGAACGGCTCGCCCATGCCCATGAACACGACGTTGGACAGGCGCTGGCCGTCGGCGGCGGCGCGACCCCGGGCCCGCACCACCTGCTCGACGATCTCGCCGGTGGTGAGGTGGCGGTCGAACCCGGCCTGGCCCGTGGCGCAGAAGCCGCACGCCATGGCGCAGCCGGCCTGGGACGACACGCACACGGTGGCCCGGTCGGGGTAGCGCATGAGCACCGTCTCCACCTGCTGGCCGTCGGCCAGGCGCCACAGCCACTTGACGGTCTGGCCGTCGTCGCTCACCGACTCCGCCGCCAGCTCCAGCGCGGGCGGCAGCGCCTCGGCCAGCTCGGCCCGGAGCGCCTTGGGGAGGTTGGACCAGACGTGGGGGTCGGTGCCGTGGTCGTGGAGGCCCTGCCACACCTGGTCGACGCGGTAGCGGGGCTGGTCGACGAGCAGCTCGGCCAGCTCGGCGCGGGTCCAGTCGTAGCGGGTGCGGGGGAGGGTGGTCACCGCTCGTACACCCGGCGCCGGGCGTGGACCGAGAAGCCCAGGCGGTCGTACAGGGCGAGGGCGGGCCGGTTGTCGGCCTCCACGAACAGCACGGCGGTGCCCAGCCCGAGCCCGGCGAGGTGATCGAGGCCGGCGAGCACCAGGGCGACGCCGAGCCCCGATCCCTGCTGCGACGGGTCGACCCCGATCACGTAGATCTCGCCCAGGGCCGGCTCGTGGTCGGTGGCCGGGTGCACCTTGGTCCAGCAGCTGCCGGCCAGCTCGCCGGGTCGATCGGGATCGTCGACCACCAGGAACCCGCTCGGGTCGAACCAGGGCTCGGCCAGGCGGGCGGCGAGGGTGGCGTCGGTCTCGGTGCCCTGGTCGGGGTGCTGGGCGAAGGCGCGGTTGTTGGCGCGGATCCAGGCGGACCGGTCGCCGGCGCCGGGGTCCGGGTCGAAGGGGCGGACGGCCACCGCCGGTGCCCGGCGGCGGGCCGGGTGGTCGGTGGGCACCGGTAGGGGTCGTCGGAGCTGCAGCAGGTCCCGGTGGCGGCCGAGGCCGGCGGCGGTGGCCACCGCCTCGGGCATCGGGTGGAGGTGGTGGGCCGGGTGGTCGGCGGCCAGGGTCACCGCGGCGCCGGCGAGGTCGGGGTGGCCGGCCAGCTCGTGGAGCGCCGCGGCCACGGCGGCCACCGACGTCGGCTCGAGGTGGCCGTCGGCGCCGTGCAGCTCCACCTCGGCGCGCGGGCCCCGCCGGGCGTAGCGGAGCTCGGCGCCGGCCACGCCCGCCACCGGGACGCGCCCCTGGCGGTGGAGGTGGGGGGTGGCGGGCACCCCTCGACGCTACCGCTCGGGTCCGCCGGCCCAGCCCGTAGCCTCCGGGTCCATGGCCCGACCCCGCACCCCCGCCGGCCGTGCTCGGCGAACCCTCGAGCTGCTCACCGAGGAGTACCCGGGCACCGCTCGGGAGCTGTGCGAGCTGCGCCACACGAACGACTTCGAGCTCCTCGCTGCCACGATCCTGTCGGCCCAGTGCACCGACGAGCGGGTGAACCAGGTCACGCCGCACCTCTTCGCCCGCTACCCCATGCCCGAGGACCTCGCCCAGGCCGAGCCGTCGGAGCTCGAGGAGATCATCCGGTCCACCGGCTTCTACCGGAACAAGGCCAAGAGCCTGATCGGCATGGCCACCGCCATCGTCGATCGCTTCGACGGCCGGGTGCCCACCGCGATGGCCGACTGGGTCACGGTGCCGGGCGTCGGCCGCAAGACGGCCAACGTGGTGCGATCCGTGGCCCAGGGCCTGCCCGGCCTGCCCGTCGACACCCACGTGCTGCGCCTGTCGCGCCGGCTCGGCCTCACCACCGAGACCGATCCGGTGAAGGTGGAGCTGGCGCTCAACCCGATGGTGCCGGCGAAGGACCGGGGCGCCTTCAGCCTGCGGATGATCCTCCACGGGCGACGGGTCTGCGGCGCTCGGCGACCTGCGTGCGACCGCTGCGTGCTCGCCGACTTCTGCCCGTCGGCCGGTCGGGTCGGTTCGCCCGGATTTGAGTGACGGATTTCACGATTAGAAATGACATTTGCGGGCGCAACCGGGTGACGAGCGCGCGATCCGTCGCGTAAGGTGTACCCCAGACCAGGTACCCGCCACCTGGTTGGACGCGACGCCGGGATCCGCCGCCTGGTGTCGCTGCACCGCCGCCCTTCGGGGCGGCGGTGCTGTTTTTCGCCTCGGGGGCCGCCCGGCGGGGCAGACTCCCCGCCATGTCCTCGCTCGACCGGGCCCAGCTCTCGGCCATCGCCGCCACCATCGACGACGCCACCACCCGCGTGGCCGCCCTGGGGGAGCAGCTCGACGCCGGTGGCACCGCCGACGCCGCCAACGCCCTCTTCGAGGCCGAGCGCGCACTCACCATGGCCACCCGGGCGCTCGACCGGGCCGGCAAGGCGCTCGGCGGCGCCTGAACCGGGTTCGGGCCGCTCGGGGGTGCCCGGTAGCCTCGGCCCCCGTGCTGCGACGACTCGACCTCCGAGGTGCTGGGACCGACCTCCGAGGCCGCCTGCCCCGGCCCCAGCAGGCCGCCGACGAGCCCGTGGCGGCGGTGAAGGCGATCCTGGCCGACGTGCGCGCTCGCGGCGACGACGCGGTGCGGGACCTCACCGAGCGCTTCGACGGCGTGCGCCCCGGAGACCTGCGCGTCCCGCCGGCCGACATCGAGGCCGCCCTCGCCGGGCTCGACCCCGAGCTGCGCCGCGCCCTGGAGGCGGCCGCGGCCGGCATCCGCCACTTCCACGAGCAGCAGGTGGTGGGCGACCACCGCTACCAGCGAGACGGCATCGAGGTCGTGGGCCGCAAGGTCCCCGTCGACCGCGCCGGCTGCTACGTGCCCGGCGGTCGGGCCATCTACCCGAGCACGGTGCTCATGACCGCCATCCCGGCGCTGGTGGCCGGGGTGCCCGAGGTGGTGCTCTGCGTGCCGCCCGACCGCAGCGGCTCGGTCCCGGCCGCCACCCTGGCCGCCGCCGCCATCGCCGGGGTGCACGAGGTCTACGCCATCGGTGGGGCCCAGGCGGTGGGGGCCATGGCCTACGGCACGGCGTCGGTGCCGCCGGTCGACGTGATCGTCGGGCCCGGCAACGTCTACGTGGCCATCGCCAAGCGGGAGGTGGCCGGCCTCGTGGGCGTGCCGTCGTCGTTCCCCGGGCCCTCCGAGGTGGTGGTGGTGGTCGACGAGACCGCCCCGGCCGACCTGGCCGCCGTCGACGTGATCCTCCAGGCCGAGCACGGCCCCGGCGGGCTGGCCTGGCTCATCAGCTGGTCCGAGGCCGCGCTCGACGCGGTGTGCGACGAGATCGGCGCCCAGGTGGCGGTGGCCCCGCGGCGGGCCGACATCGAGTCCACCTTCGCCGAGGGGGGCTACGCCGTGCTGTGCGACTCGCCCGAGCAGGCGCTGGCGGTGGCCAACACCATCGCCCCCGAGCACCTCGAGCTCATCACCGAGGACCCCAAGGCCCTGGTGCCCCTGGTGCGCCACGCCGGCGCCGTGTTCTGCGGGCCCTGGTCGCCGGCATCGGTGGGCGACTACGTGGCCGGCCCGAGCCACGTGCTGCCCACCGACGGCAGCGCCCGGTTCGGGTCGGCCCTCACCGTGGCCGACTTCCAGAAGGACGTCCACGTCGTCACGCTCACCCGCGAGGCGCTCGAGCACGTGGCGCCCACCGTGGCGGCCATCGCCACCGCCGAGGGCCTGGCCGCCCACGCCGACAGCGTGGCCCGCCGCGTCGGCCGAGAGGCCTGACGGTGGCCCGGTTCCAGCCGCGCCCCGACGTCGCCCTGCGCGAGGGCTACCACTCGCCCCAGGTCGACGTGGAGGTGCGGCTCAACACCAACGAGTCGCCGCTCGCCCCGCCGCCGGCGTTCCTGCGCGACCTCGCCGACGCCGTGGCCGACGTGGCGTGGAACCGCTACCCCGACCGCGGCGCCACCGAGCTGCGGCGCCGGATCGCCGCGCTGCACGGCGTCGATCCGGCCCAGGTGTTCGTGGCCAACGGCTCCAACGAGGTGCTCCAGACGCTGTCGCTCACCTACGCCGGGCCCGGCCGAGCCGTGGCGCTGTTCGAGCCCACCTACGCCATGCACGGCCAGATCGCCCGGATCACCGGCTCCGACGTGGCCGAGGGCGCCCGCGCCGCCGACCTCTCGCTCGACCTGGCCGAGGTGCGCCGGGTGGTGGAGGAGTCCTCGCCGGCCATCACCTACGTGTGCTCGCCCAACAACCCCACCGGCATGGTGGAGACCCGCGAGACCGTGCTCGACGTGCTGGCCATGGTGCCGGGCCTGCTCGTGGTCGACGAGGCCTACGGCCAGTTCGCCCCGTGGTCGGCGCTGGAGCTGGTCGATGAGGACACGCCGCTCGTGGTCACCCGCACGTTCTCCAAGACCTGGTCGATGGCGGCGGCTCGCCTGGGCTACCTCGTGGCGCCGTCGTGGGTGGTGGCCGAGCTCGAGAAGGTGGTGCTGCCGTACCACCTCGACGCCCTCAAGCAGCGGGCCGGCTGCCTGGCGCTCGACCACGTGTCCGAGATGGAGCAGCGGGTGTCCACGCTGGTGGAGGAGCGGGGGCGGGTGCAGGCCGCCCTCGCCGAGCTGCCGCTCGAGGTGTGGCCGTCGAGCGCCAACTTCGTCCTGTTCCGCCCGCTCCAGCACGACGCCGACGCCGTGTGGGAGGCCCTCGTGGCCGACTCGGTCCTGGTGCGCAACTGCGCGTCGTGGCCCGGCCTGCACAACTGCCTGCGCGTCACCATCGGCACCCCCCACGAGGACGACCGCTTCCTCGCCGCCCTCCGGAAGGCCCTCGCATGACCGCTCCCCGCACCGCCACCTCCAACCGGACCACCAAGGAGACCGCCATCTCCCTCGCGCTCGACCTCGACGGCACCGCCGGCGTGGTGCGGGTTTCCACCGGGCTGCCGTTCTTCGACCACATGCTCGACCAGATCGGGCGCCACGGCGGGTTCGACCTCACGATCGATGCCACCGGCGACCTCCAGGTCGACGGGCACCACACCGTGGAGGACGTCGGCATCGCGCTCGGCGAGGCCTTCCGGTCGGCGCTCGGCGACAAGGCCGGCATCCGGCGCTTCGCCTCTGGCCTCTACCCGCTCGACGAGGCGCTGATTGAGGTGGCCGTCGACGTGTCGGGCCGGCCCTACGTGGCCTACGACGTGCCCTTCGGCGAGGTGCTCCCGCTGGGAGACCCGCCCTTCAACCCGGAGATGGCCGAGCACTTCTGGCAGTCGTTCGCCACGTCGGCCGGCATCACGCTCCACGTCACCCGCAAGGCCGGCACCAACACGCACCACGTGGTGGAGGCCACCTTCAAGGGGGTGGCGCGCTGCCTGCGCGACGCCGTGCGGGTGGAGGGCACCGGCGTGCCGTCCACCAAGGGCACGTTGTGAGCGACGCGCCGCTGGTGGCGGTGCTCGACTACGGGATCGGCAACCTGCGCTCGGCCCAGAAGGCGCTCGAGCACGTGGGCGCCGACGCCCGCCTCACCGCCGATCCCGGCCTCATCGCCGCCGCCGTGGAGCGCGGTCGCCTGTGGGCCACCCAGTTCCACCCCGAGAAGAGCGCCACCAACGGCCTGCGCCTGCTCGAGGCCTTCGTCGCCCGCTGCGCCTGACCCCGACCACCGCCCCGCCCGTCCCGAGCCTCGTGCACTCCTGCCGCCCCCAGCGGCACCAGCGCACACACCTTGGGGATGGCCGGGCGGGTGCGGGTGCGACGGGTCGGCCGACCGGGGTCGAACGGCGCTCGACGGGCGGGCTTCTCGGGGGGCAGGACGGGCCGCGATGATGGCGGGCATGGACCTCTATCCGGCGATCGACCTCCGCGGCGGGCGGTGCGTGCGCCTCTACCAGGGCGACTTCGCCCAGGAGACCGTCTACGGCGACGACCCGGTGGCCCAGGCCCGGGTGTTCGCCGATGCCGGGTCGGGCTGGATCCACGTGGTCGACCTCGACGCCGCCCGCACCGGCGAACCGGTGAACCGGCCGGTGATCGCCGCCATCGCCGGCGCCGTGGGCATCCCGGTGCAGACCGGGGGCGGCGTGCGCGACGACGCCGCGGCCGACGCCCTCATCGAGGCCGGCGTGGCTCGCGTGGTGGTGGGCACCGCCGCGCTCGACGATCCCGACTGGGCCCGATCGTTGGCCGCCCGCTACCCCGGGCAGGTGGCGCTCGGGCTCGACGTGCGAGGGCGCGAGGTGGCGGTGCGGGGCTGGGTGGAGGGTTCGGGGCGCCAGATCGCGGACGTGGCCGCCGAGCTCGACGACGCCGGGTTCGCGGCGCTGATCGTGACCCAGATCGACGTCGACGGGGTGGGCACCGGGCCCGACCTCGACCTCTACGCCGAGCTGCTCGACACCCTCGAGACCGACCTCATCGCCTCGGGCGGCGTGGGCGGGGTGGAGCACCTGCGAGCGCTCGCCGCCCTCGGCCAGCAGAGCCGCCCGCTGGTGGGCGCCATCGTCGGCAAGGCGCTCTACGAGGGCCACCTCACGATCGACGAGGCGCTGGCCGCCGCCCAGGCCGAGTGAGCGGGCGGGGCGCGCCGTGACCGATCGCGCCCGCCTCCTCGACGAGCTGGCCGCCAACGCCACGCCGGCACCGCTCACCCGGCTGGTCGACGGGTGGCTGGCCAAGGCGTCCACGGTGCTGCCCTTCCGTCGGGCGGGCGCCGTCCTGCCCGCGTCAGGTGCCGGCCTGGACCACCGCGCCGCATCGGTCACGCTCGACGCCCTCGAGGCCTGGTACCGGTCCCTCGGCCTGCGCCTGCTCGTGCAGGTGTCGTCGGCCGATCCCTCCGCGGCCGAGCTCGACGCCCTGCTCGCCGCCCGGGGGGCCGAGGTGGAGGCACCGGTCGACGTCCTGGTGGCCGACGCCCGCCACGTGCTCGACGCTGCCGCCCACGCCGACGACCGCCTCCGGGTGGCGGTGGAGGAGCGCACGCCCGCCGGGCATCGCCGCACGCTCGGGATCGACGTGGTGGCCGGCGTCGACGAGGCCTCGACCCTGGCGCTCGCCGACCGGCTCGACGACCCCACCGCCCACGCTCGCACGGCCGCCTACGGCACCATGCTCGCCCCGCTCGGCGGATCGGCCCTGGTGGGGCACGTGGCCGTCGACGATGCCGTGGTGGGCGTGGGCTTCGCCGTGCTGGAGCGCGGGTGGGCCGGGCTGTTCGGCATGGCCACCGTTGCGGCGTGGCGGCGCACCGGCGTGGCCGGCACGATCGTGGGCGCCCTGGCCGAGGCCGCCGCCGATCGCCACGGGACCCACCTCTACCTGCAGGTGGAGGAGGGCAACGAGGCGGCTCGGCAGCTCTACGAGGGGCTCGGGTTCACCCGCGACCACGGGTACCACTACCGGGCGATCACCCCGGTCAGAGCCTGACGATCACCTTGCCGGTGTTGCCGCCGGTGAAGAGCAGGTTCAGCGCCTCGGGGGCGTGCTCGAGCCCGTCGACCACGTGTACCGAGTGCTTCACCTTGCCCTCCAGCACCCAGGTGAGCAGGTCGCCCTGGGCCTCGGGGAACCGGGCGGTGTAGTCGAGGATGAGGAAGCCCTCCATGCGAGCCCGGCGGGTGATGAGGCTGAAGTAGTTCTTGAGGCCGGGGCTGTCGGCGCGGCCGTTGTAGGCGGAGATGGCGCCGCAGCAGACCACGCGGGCGCGCAGCGCCAGGTTGGCCAGGCAGGCGTCGAGGATCTCGCCGCCCACGTTGTCGAAGTACACGTCGATGCCGTCGGGGCACAGCTCCCGCAGCTTCGGCCCGACCGGGCCGGCCTTGTAGTCGATGGCGGCGTCGAACCCGAGCTCGTCCACCAGCCAGGCGCACTTCTCGGGGCCGCCGGCGATGCCCACGACCTTCCCGGCGCCCTCGAGCTTGGCGATCTGGCCCACCACCGAGCCCGTGGCCCCGGCAGCGCCCGACACCACCACCGTGTCGCCCTCCTTCGGCTGTCCGACGTCGAGCAGGCCGAAGTAGGCGGTCATGCCGGTGACGCCCAGCACGCTCATGGCGAGGGTGGGGTCGACGCCCGGCGGGAGCACCTGCGCCGCCGACTCGCCCTCGTCGATCACCGCGTGGTCCTGCCAGCCCATCATCCCGAAGACGGTGTCGCCCACGGCGTAGCGGTCGGTGGCCGACGCCACCACCTCGCCGATGGCGCCGCTGCGGATCACGGCGTCGAGCTCGATGGGGGGCAGGTAGCCGGGGGCGTCGTCCATCCAGGTGCGGATGGTGGGGTCGATCGAGAGCCAGCCCACCTGCACCACGGCCTGCCCCGGACCCGGCTCGGGTACGTCGACCTCCTCGAGGCGGGTGGTAGTGTCGTCGACCATCCCGGTGGGGCGGGCGGCGAGGACGATGCGGCGGCTGGTGGCGGTCATGGCGGCATCCTCGCACCGGCGAGACTGGTCGCGTGCGAAGTGTCGGAGCCCGGCGGATCCTGATCGTGGTGTCGGTGGCCGTGCTGGTCCTGTTGGGCCTGGCCTGGTGGGTGGTCCAGGTCCCGTACTCGGCCGAGGTCGGACCGAGGTCCCTCGAGTGCCGGCCCCACATGATCTTCGACGATCCCAACTGGGATCCCGAGGCGTTCGACCGGGCATGCGACGACGCCCGGAGCGACCGGCGCACCACGGCGCTGCTGATCGGGGCGGGGGTGGCCACCGCGGCGGCGGCCGCCAGCACCATCCCGTCGCGCCGGCTCACCGGCGAGGCACTCGGGCCCGAGTCGCCGCCTCCTCCCACCGACGCCTGACCGCTGATCCCGGTTGGGGCCGGCGGAGGCCCGGCGGTACCGTCGCCGCCGTGCGCACCGCCCGAGTGATCCCCTGCCTCGACGTGACCGCCGGCCGGGTGGTCAAGGGCGTCAACTTCGT
>JAHBSN010000112.1 GCA_019639095.1 Actinomycetota bacterium | reverse complement strand
TCCTGGCAGGCTGGGTCGGTGACCTCCGTGGACTGGAACGACGACGGCGTGACGATCGCCGGCCTGTGGACCTACGCCTGGGCGGCCAAGCGCCGGCCCTTCATGCACCCGGTGCGCACCCCGGCCGGCCACGTGCTCACCGTCGACGCGCCCGACGACCACCCCTGGCACCACGGCCTCTGGTTCGCCATCAAGTACGTGGACGACGACAACTTCTGGGAGGAGATGGAGCCCTACGGCGTGGTCCGCCACCTCGCCCGACCCACCATCACCGAGCGCACCGACGGCAGCGTGACGCTCACCGGCGACCTCGCCTGGACCCGGCCCGACCGGGAGACGGTGGCCATCGAGGAGCAGCGCCGGCTCACCCACGTGCCGATCGGCGACGACGCCTACGCCATCGATTTCGACACCACCCTGGTCCCCACGGCCGACGTCAAGCTCGACCGAACGGAGTTCACCACCTGGGGCGGCTACGGCGGCATGACCTTCCGCGGCCGACCGGACCTCACCGACACGAAGCTCCTGCTGGCCGACGGGTCCCAGCACGACCGCCTCACCGGCACGCCATCGGCCTGGCTCGACCTCACCGGCACCGTCGACCCCGACGGTGCGAACGCCACCGCCGGCATCGCGCTGTTCGACCACCCCGGCAACCGCATCACGCCCGTGCCCTGGTACGCCAGCACCCGCAACGAGACCTACGGCGACGAGGGCTGGTCGAACTTCGCCAACGCCGCGTTCCTCTGGGACGGTCCGCTGCACCTGGCGAAGGGCGAGCCCCTCCGCATCCGCCACCGCACCCTGATCCACGACGGCGCGTGGACCGTCGACCAGATCGACCAGGTCCGATCCGGCATCACCATGGATTGACCTGACGCCGGCGGAGGCGCCGAAAGCAGTTGGACCATGCGCTCCGTGGGTGCGACGTGGACCGGATCGCTGCGTGCCGAGGCTGCTGGCCGACGATCAGGACGTGTAGACACCCTCGATCTGGGTGGTGGCGCTGGCGGCCACGGTGGCCGATTGGCAGGGCGGCGTTGCGTAGCCGGGCACGGGGCCGAAGCAGACGGTGTGGGCGCCGACGTCCTTGGCGGTCCACATGCCGAAGGCGTTGTGGATCCGTCCGTCGACGATGACGTTGGCCGGCAGCGGCGGGCTCGTGGTGACCCGGAGGAACCCCTGGGGCGCGTAGGGAGCACTCACCGTGGTGGTCTGGCCCGCCGCCACCTCGATCGCATCGCAGTGCTCCCGGTTCGCCGTGGTGGGCCAGGTCCCCCAGCAGACGACGTGGACCCCGGGGAAGATCTTCAGCCAGTCGAGGCCCCAGTTGTTGCGCCACGCGCCGTCCATCGAGATCATCGCCCCGGCGGGCGGGGCGGTGGTTGCCCGCACGTAGCCGTGGTCGCCGGTGGGGCCCGGCGCCGACGGGTTCACCACGAACGTGCCGGTGGTGGTGCCGGTGCCGCCGGCGGGCACGGTCACGTCCCGGCAGGCGGGCACGTCGTAGCCGGCCACGGCGCCGAAGCAGACCTTGTGGGACCCGGGCGAGACCTGCGCCCACAGCCCCCAGTCGTTGCGGGGCAGGTTGTCGACGGTGATGGTGGAGGCCACGGCCGGACTGGTCATCACCCGCAGGTAGCCCTCCTGCACGTAGGTGGCCTGGATCGTGATGGTCGGGCTGCCGAGCTCGAGGACGACGTCCTGGCAGGCGGGGGTGGCGTAGCCGGGCACAGCGCCGAAGCACACCTCGTGCGGGCCGATGGGGAGCACCGGCCAGTTGAGTCCTCACGAGTCGAGCGGCTTGCCGTCGACGAGGATCTCGGCGGGCACCGCCGGGCTGGTGGTCACCCGCAGCTGGGGCGGCGCGGTGGCGAGGTGCAGCACCCGGTCGTTCTCGGAGTCGGCCACCACGACCCGGCCGTCCCGATCGACGCTGAGCCCGAAGGGGTGGAAGAGGCCGTCGAAGGCCAGGTCGACCTGCGAGTCGCCGCCCGACGGGATCCGCACCACCCGGGAGTTCCCGGTGTCGGCCACGTAGACGTCGCCCAGGCGGTCGACGGCGAGGCCGAACGGGTCGGTGAGCCCGGTGACGGCGAGCTCGCTCGCGCTGGACTCGCCCGCAGGGAGCACGAGGATCCGGTTGGCATAGGTGTCGGCGACGTAGACGGTGTCCGCCGGGTCCACCGCCACCGAGTTGACCTCGCCCAGGCCGGTGAAGGGCAGCACCTCCTGGGGGCCACCGTTCTCGGGCAGCTTCACCACGCGGTGGTTGTAGGTGTCGGCCACGTACACGTCGCCCGTGGCGCTCACCTCGAGCCCGTAGGGCAGGTTCAGACCGGTGAACGGCAGGACCTCCTGCGAACCGACCCCGGGGGGCAGCTTCAGCACCCGGTGGTTGAACGCGTCGGCCACGTACACGTTGCCGGCGCCGTCGACGTCGATGCCCGTCGGCTCGCTGAGCCCGGTGAACGGCAGCACCTCCTGACCGCCACCGGCCGGCAGCTTCAAGACCCGGTTGTGGTTCGTGTCGGTCACGTACACGTTGCCGAAGTCGTCCACGGCGGTGTCGTGGGGCCGCTCGAGCCCGGCGAAGCCGAGCTGGGCCGACCGACCGTCGCCATTGCGCAGGACCAGCACCCGGTCGTTGCCCGAGTCGGTGACGTAGAGGTCGCCCCGGGCGTCGAGGGCGGCGTAGGCGGGGAACGCGAGGTGGCCGAAGCCGAGGACCTCCTGGCCGCCGCCGCCGGCGGGGAGGCGCAGCACCTTGCTGGCGTTGAAGTCCACCACCGTCACCGTGCCCCAGGGATCGACGGCGACGCCGGTGGGGTAGCCGAGCCCGGTGAACCCGAGCGTGATCTGCGGGCCGCCGGGCGGGAGGGCCACCACCCGGTTGTGCCACGTGTCGGCCACGAAGACGGTCCCGTCGGCGCCGACGGCCACCCCGTAGGGCCGGTCGAGCCCGGTGACCCCCACCACGGTCGCCTGCGCAGCTCCGGGCGCGAGCCGCAGGATCCGGTTATTGCCGAGGTCGGCCACGAACAGGTCGCCGCCGGGGCCGAGCGCCAGGCCGGTGGGGGAGTTGAGCCCGGTGAAGGGCAGCACCTCCTGGGCACCGCCATGGATCGAGAGGCGAAGCACCCGGTTGTGGACCGTGTCGGCCACGTAGGCGTTGCCCGAGCCGTCGACGGCCAGGCCCGTGGGGTTGCTCAACCCGGTGAACCCCAGTTCGTGCTGGAGGCTGCCGGGGTCGACGGGGAGGACCACCACCCGGTTGTGGCTGCTGTCGACCACGTAGACGTTGCCCACGGCGTCGACGGCGACGCCCGTGGGGTCGTCGAGCCCCTCGAACAGCAACGACGCCGACGCGCCGGTGCCGGCCGGGCTCGAGCCGACCCCGACCGTGCCCAGCAGAGGCGGGGCGGCCGGGTCGGCGGAGGTCGCCGACGGTGAGGCGAAGGCCACGACGGCAAGCACCGCCACGGTGCTGACGACCGAGCCGAACCGGATGCGGGCCATCGGGGTACCTCCGTTCGGCGACGAGGGGCGTCGTCGCCACCGCGATCGTCCGCTCGACCGACGCACGCCCACAGGGCCGAAGGTCCCGGCGCACGAGGCCGCCGGTCACACGGGCTGCCGGGGGACCGGCGGCACCACCACGAGTTGGCCGGGGAAGATGAGGTCGGGGTCGGCGATGCCGGGGTTGGCGGCGATGACCTGCCGCCAGAACGGATCGATCTCGCTGTCGCCGGGGGCACGCCCCCAGGCCGACGCGAGGGCGTCTTCGGCGATGCGCCACAGGTGGTCG
This sequence comes from Actinomycetota bacterium, assembly GCA_019639095.1. Classification (GTDB taxonomy): domain Bacteria; phylum Actinomycetota; class Acidimicrobiia; order Acidimicrobiales; family Iamiaceae; genus Aquihabitans. The sequence continues at coordinate 7,271 of JAHBSN010000112.1, read as the reverse complement.
CCCGGCACAACGTGGTGCAGCACGGGCGCCGCGGCGGCGGCAACGGGAACGGCTGGGGCCGTGGGTGCCTCCTCCGGCACGACTCGGATGGTCGCCGTGCCGCTCGGCTCGTCGGTCGATCCCCATCCCGATCCCGATCCCGATACTGAGGCGGGTCCCGGCGTGAGGGCCACTCGCTGGATCACCATCTCGGCCGCTCCGTCGGCCCCTGTCGGATCGACGGTGGTGATGGCCGGCGGCGAGGCGCTGGCCGAGGGCAGTGCGCCAGCGGCGAACGTGGAGGCCGACAGGAGCAGCCCGGCGAGGCGCGCGGCGGTCGATCGGAAGATCGGAAGGGTGATCCGATCGGCGAACCGGACGACGTGGGGGGCGCGCAGGGCTCGCCCCACCGCGGCGAGTGCGCTGGTGGCGACGAGGTGGTAGCCCAGTCCGAGCGCGAGCAGCCGCAGCAGGGCCATCGCCACCGTCAGGGGATCCCGGTCGTCGACCCACCGTGCGATCGCCGGCAACGAGGCGGCCGGCGGGGCGGCGAGGGCCCCGCCGCCCGCCCGCTGGAGGGCGAGCATCGTCAGGGCGAACCCCGCCGCCGATGCTGCGCCGGCCAACGTGCTCGTCCGCGTGGGGCGGGTCATCGACCGACGCCGGTCGGAAGGGGGATCGACGAGCCATCGTCGAGGACCACGCGGGGCGCTCGACACGCCGGCCCGGGCGCCGAGCCCGCCAACTCGACCGCGCCCCGAACCCGGGCGCGGGCGACCACGGTCGCAGCCCCCGACTCCGGCCACCGGTCGAACAGGAAGATCTCACCGGTGCCCGGCCGCAGCACCCCGGCGCTCTCCGCACCGTCGCAGTCCCAGTCCTCGACCACCACCAGATCCCCGGGCTCGCCCACCTCGTAGCGGCGGCCGTCCACCTCGACCGTCGTCTCGTCGACCACCCGAGCGGTGGGGGCGTCCATCGGCCCCACGACCGTCGACGGCGAGGTGGGGACCCCGGAGGCATCACCGGGTGGCCGTGCGATGACCGCCGGCGCGAGCGAAGCGCCAGGTTCGGTTCCGCCCCCGGGTTGGTGGGAGGTCACGGCGATCAGGAGGGCGGCCAGCCCCAGCACGATGGCGAGGAGCGAACGCCGACCAGACGTCGGTCGGCCCGGGCTGAGGGTCCGAGGGTGCGCCTCGTCGGCTGGCCCCTGGTCGGTGGGGATGGAGATCGGCGGCGCGGCATCGGCCGGTTCGGGGATGCGAGGCGCACGGGTCCGTCGGGCGGTGACGATCGCCTGCGACGTGCGCCGGACGCCGAGCCGAGCTCCCGCGACCTTCGACGGCCCGGGGGGTTCCAGGCGCTCGACGTCGGCGGGCCGGTGCGCGGGCTCCGGCCCGATGCTGCCGACCTCAGGCTCCAACGGGGTGAGGTCGGTCGACCGCCCAGCCCGAGCAGACGAGGTGCCACCGGCCGGTGCGGCATCGGGCACCAGGTCGGCGAGGGCGTGCGCGAGGGCGCGGGCGGTCGGCCGCCGAGCCGGGTCGGGGTCCGTCGCCCGCTCGGCCAGGTCGGTCAGGGCCCGGTCCCGGCTCGTCGACCGGGGACCGGCCCGCCAGCGCCGCTCGGGCACCACCTCGGCATCGGCCCCCATCCCGAGGGCGCGCTGCAGCACCCGGCCGACGTCGGCCACGTCGTCCGCCGGCCCCGGTTCGAACCCGCCGGGATCGCTGCCACGCACCCCACAGAGCCGGGGTTGGCCACCGGGGCCGACCACGACGTGCGACTCGTCGATGCGGCCGTGCACGATGCCGCGATCGTGGAGGTCGGCCACGGTGCCGGCGAGGCGCGCCACGATCCTGGCCGCCGCGCCACGGGTGAGTCGGGCCAGGGCGAGGGTCTCCGCTCCGGCCCACTCGAGGTCGAGGTGGTCGTGTCCCACCTCGACCAGCAGCACGACCCCGGGGTGCCGGGCTCGTTCCAGGCGTTCGGCCTCGCGTCCGAGGCGTTCGAGCCCGAGCGGCGTGAGGGCCGACTTCCGCACGAGCGGTCCGCCGTCCCCCTCGACGATCTCCATCCGGTGGTGCAGGTCCATGGGCCCACCGTACGGATATACATGAAACAGCACAAGAGGCTATCTACGGCGAAGATCCGCCTGGCTGCGAGCCGACAGGCGCTCGGTCCGCCGGCCACCAGGTACCGCTGGGCTGAACACGTACGGAACGGTGCGGCTCAGCTCCACGACCACCGAGGTGCCGCGGATCGCCCACCGGACCTCGAGGTCTGCGTCGACGCCCAGGGTGGCTCGTCGAACCGCCTGCTCGACCCGAACCGGGTCCAGCACGACGGCGCCGGTGCCTCGCAGCTCGTCGGGATCCACCCCGGCCGCCACCGCGTCGTTGGCTGCCGCCTGGGCGGTGGCCACCAGGTCACGCTGCGCGCCGAACACCAGTGCCCGGTCGACGGCGAGCGAGGCGAGCACGAGCAGCACGATCACCGCGGCCGGCATCAGCACGAGGACGCTGCCCCGATCGGTTGCTGCGCCGGGGCCGCGGTCAGAAGCCACAGCGGTTCTCCTCGCCGAAGCCGGCGGCGAACGGGTCGATGATCTCGCGGTGGCGGCCGGTGACCGAGAAGTCGTGGCCCAGGCCCTTGATGACGGGCAGCCGCACGGCTCGCACCTCGTAGGTCACCTCGACCTCGACTGGCGCGCACCGCACGTACTCCTGGACGACCACGTGGACCCGCAGGTCCCGTGGGTCGCGGCCCGACGCCTCGAACGCCCGGCGAGCCGAGGCGAGGGCATCGGCTTCTCCTCGCGTCGCGCTCCCCGCCTCGACGTAGGTCCGCGCCGCCTCGCGCGCGGACGACTCGACGGCCAGCTTGGCGTCCACGACCGCCCAGGCGTTGGCGATCAGGAGGGTGCCGAGCACGAAGACCAGCACGGCGAACGGCAGGACCTCGATCCCGCCGGCGAAGCCGTGCTCGTCGTCGAGCGAGGTGGACCTGCTCGTCACCGGACGTCCTCCACGCGCACCGTGAACACCCGCTCGATCTCCTCGAGGCCGAGCGGCCGGTCGAGTCCCGGAACGCCGAGGCCGGGCACCGGCACCTCGATCCGGAGCTCGACGACGTCGGGATCCACCTGCCAGGAGACCTGGGCCCGATCCCCCATCCGGCCGAGCAGTCGCCGGAGCTGAACGTCGGCCTGCTGCTGCGCGGCGGCCACGGCGACGGGATCGCCGTGGTCGACCTCGCGAGACGCCACAGACCGTGCGGCGTCGAAGCCCGCGGCGGAGACGACCGACCGCGCGTACAGCGCGACGAGCACGTGCGCGGCGAAGAGGAGGAGCGAGACGAACACGACGACGGTGGCGAGGCTTCCCACGAGGCCGGTGCCGTCCTCGGCCGATGCGTGCGCTCGGCTGGTCATCCGCCGATCTGGTCGATCTGGTTCGTGGTCTTGTCGGCGGTGTCCTGGAACATCCCCTGGAACGCCTTGTACATGGCGACACCGAGGAACGCCATGACGAGCACGGCGATCGCGGCCGAGATCACCCCCTCGCCCCGTTGGTCGTCGAGGCGGCCGACGCTGGACGCGAGCAGGTTCCGGGTTGCGACGAAGGTGAGCAAGGCGAGGTCGGACATTGGTCCTCCTGGTTCGGGGATTGCTGGTGGCGGACCGCCGCCCGTGCGGTCGAGGAGCGCGCGGTGCGGTCGGTCAGCGGTCCGTGAAGACCTGCATCGCCTGCAGGAACGGGATGGCGAGCAGCACCGTTCCGGGCACGAGCGTCGCGACCGTGACCGGCACCCACACCTGCTGTGCTCGTCGATCGAGGTGGGCGATCAGCTCGCGGTGGGCTTCGCGGCGGATCGATCGCGCCTCCTCGGCGATCAGGCGCCCGAGGTCGGTCGTCTCGCGGTTCAGGGTCAGCACGCCGACGAAGCGGCTGACCGCAGGTACCTGCGCCAGCTCCGACCACTCACGGAGCGCCTCGGACTCCGAGAGGCCCTGGCGCACGCGCCGCCGAACCCGATCCAGGTCGCGCGAGCACGCGCCTGCTCCTCGATCGGCGATGCGATCGAGGGCCCCACCGAGGGAGTAGCCCGCGGACAGCAGCATGCCGATCTGTTCGCTCACGATGGGCAGCTCGAGGAACAGGCGGCGCTGCCACCGCTGCGAGCGGCTCGCCACCTGCTGCTCGATGACGAGGAAGGCGAGGAGCGGCGTTCCCGCGACCAGGAGCAGGGCGGGGGCGGGTGGGGCGCTCACGAGCCCGGCCACCACAGCGCCCGCCAGCAGCCCTGCGGTGCTCCACCCGAGCTGCTGGATCCTGACGATCGTGGGATCCGATGCGCTGTGGAAGCGCTTGAGGCGCGCGGCGAGCGGCTCGTGCACGCCGAAGCCTCGGCTCACCACCTCGCCGACGGAGGTCGCGAGGGGTGCCACGACCTCGCGGAACGATGCCACCGACAGCGGTCCGTCGTCCTGGTGGCGCTGCCACCCGCCCACCACGTAGGGGCGGATCCGGTCGGCCGGGCCCCGTCGGGCGAACCAGCGCAGCTCCGAGAGCACGAGCGTCGAGCCGAGCCAGGCCAGGGGGAACGGGACCGCCCACCAGCTGCTCACGACGGGAACACCCGCTCCTCCTCGGGGATGGCCATCAGCCGGCCCGCCCAGATCCAACAGAGGGCCACGAGGACCATCCCGACCCCGACCCCGGCCTGACCCGATGGCGTCTGGTAGGCCGATCGTCCCTCGCCGAGCGACATCCCAGCTGCGGCCATCCCGAGTGGCACGACCAGCACGAATCGACGGGCGAACCGCACACCGGCCTGTTGGGCCCGGGCGTCGCGACGGCCCTGCACGTCGGCGATCCGATCGTCGGCCAGGGCCTCGAGCCGGGCATCGAGGTCGACGCCGCCGATCTCGTGGGCCACCAGGAGCGTCTCGCACGCCGCGTCGGCGGTGGGGTCGGCGAGGCGGTCCTTGAGCGTGCGGGTGGCGCGTTCGAAGTCGGTGGTGAGCAGCCACTCCCTGTGCGCCGCGCCGAAGGCACCCCGGAGCTCGTCGGGTGCTCGCCCACCAGCCTCGAACAGGGCCTGTGGGATGGATCGTCCACCCGATCCGGTCAGGATCCTGACCTCTTCGATGACCCTCGGCCACGCCTCCTGGGCCCGCTCGCGCCGTCGACGTCGGCGGGCGCGGTGCACGGCGAGCGGCCAGGTGCATCCGAGGAGCAACCCGACCGCGAACGGAAGGGACCCGCCGAAGGCGACCCCGAGGACCGACGCGGTGGCGAGCCCCACCGAGAGGGTGACCAGGCCGAACTGGACCGGTGCGACGTCCTCGAGCCCGGCCTGCACCAGCCACGCGCGGGCCGTGCGACCCCGGGTGGCGCGTCGCCGCTCGGTGGTCGGGCCCGGGCGCAAGCCGCTCCACCCGAGCGCGAGCGCGGTCCACACCAGGTGCACGCCGTAGCCCGCCGCGGCCACCACCAGCACCCCGATCATCGGGCGGTCCCCGCGCCACCCTCGTCCAGGAGCGAGCGCACGTCGTGGTCGGCAGCGCGCAGCAGGCGCTCCAACCGACTCGGCACCAGGCCCGTCCACGCGAGCGCAGCATCGGGGTGCTCGCGCGTGAACAGCGGCGTCGCGGTGAACTGGGTGGCCTCCGCGCCACCGACGAGATCCTCCACGGCCAGCACCTCGGTGACGATGGGGCCGTGGGCGGTGCGAGCGCAGTGCACCACGAGATCGACCGCCTCGGAGACCAGGGTGTTGAGCGCGCTCAGGGGCAGGTCGTCGTCGGCCAGCTGGCAGATGAACCGGAGGCGGGTGAGGGCCTGGCGCGCCGAGCCGGCGTGGATCGTGGTGAACCCCTTCACGCCCGAGGAGAGGGTGAGGAGCAGGGGGAGCGCCTCGCGATCTCGGACCTCCCCGACGATGGCCACATCGGGGGCCATGCGCAGGAAGCCGGCGACGAGGCGGCGGAGGTCGATCGCCGGCCGGTCCGCCCGAGCTGGTCGGGTCTGCATGCTCGCCACGTTGGCCAGGGGCACGTCGGCCTCGAACACCTCCTCGGCCACCACGACCCTGAGGGTCGGATCGAGGTCGGCGCAGCAGCACGAGAGCAGGGTGGTCTTGCCAGACCCCGGCGCACCGGCGAAGACGATGGAGGTCCGTGACCGAACGCAGGTACGCAGGAACCGAGCCGTGGTCGAGTCGAGCATGTCCCGGGCGACGAGCTGGTCGAGGTTCCGGAAGGCGACGTCGGCGAACTTGCGGATGTTGACCATCACATGGCCGCCGCGCCCGATGTCGCCGTGCACGATGTGCAAGCGGCTGCCGTCGTCGAGCTGGGCGTCCTGGAGGCCTTCGGACGGATCGAGCTTGCGGTGGGCGCTCGACGACTCGGCGAGGACCTTGGTGAGCGTGCGCAGGACGTGGTCGTCGTCGTGGAACACCTCGTCGTGGTAGCCGTCGACACCTGTGTGGCGCTTGACGAAGATCTCCGACGGCGCGTTGACCATGATCTCCCAGACGTCGTCGTCGGCGAGGAGCGGGGCGAGCGGGCCGTACCCGGTGAGGTTCCAGATCGCCCGTTGGGTGATGCGCTCGGGATCGGGGAGGTCGAACGGTCGCACCCCGCGCTTGTGATCGAGGGACCACTGCGCGACGGCATCGCGGACGAGTTCCGCCAGGAGCCCGGGATCCGCGGCGGCATCCACCTCCCGAACCCGAGCTCGCTCCTGTACGGATCGTTCGATCTCTTGGAGCGGGGAGAGGTCGGCGGGATCGACGATCGGGCTCATCGGTCGCCCGCCGTGGCGGCACCGAGCGAGCCGGGCAGGACCGGGACACCCCCGGCATCGGCAGGGTCGGGTCGTCGGGGCTCGTTTCGTCGCAGCAGCTGCTCAACCGCCCGCCCCACCGTGTCGGCGAGGGTCGTCGGGATGCGCGCCTGGTCGTGGTGGATCAGGTCGAGGCCTCGGCGTTCGACCACGAAGACGGTGCCGGCATGGGGCGGACGACCATCGCGATGCGCCAGGTCGGCCAGGGTGCGGGTGAGCTCTGCCCGAGCCCTCGGCGATCGTGGTGCCCGGTTGAGCACCACGAGCACCCGCGACCCGTCGACGCCGTGGTCCCCCAACCCGTGCATGGTGTCGACCAGGCCGTGCAGGCCGGTGAGCGTGGGTCGGGCGACGACGGCCACGACGTCGGCGCGGGCCATGGCGGTGCGCGCCATGAGGTTCCGGTCCTCGATGTCGAACGACCCGGTTTGCGGCTCG
>JAHBSN010000111.1 GCA_019639095.1 Actinomycetota bacterium | reverse complement strand
CCGGCGGGCGAGGGACTGGAGCAGCAGCGCCGACGACCAGGGAGCAAGGTCGACGTGGAGCACCGTGCGCTGCGGGTCGAGGCCGCGCACGGCGCGCCAGATGGCCAGGTGGGCCCGGGCGTCGCGTGCCCGTCGGCGCACCTTGGCGGCCACGCCGGTGGCCGGCTCCAGGTCCACCGGCGGGCCGTACTCGCCGACGGTGATGCCGTGGTCGGCCAGGGTGGCGAGCAGGTGCGGGTCCGAACCGGTGGGCACGAGCGCCCGGACGGCGATCGCCGGGTCCAGGTGGGGTGCCGCGCCGATCAGGTGGGTCTGGGCGCCGCCCCAGGTGAGGTACGGCCAGACCAGCACGAGGTCGAACCCGCCGGTGTGCGGCGGGGCCGGGGTGCGGGCGCCGGGCCCGGGTACCGGCTCGTCGGGCCAGTCGGGCCAGGTCCCGCCCGGGAGGCGGTGCCGGGCCATGCGGGCGACGTGGACGGCGACGGCGAGGGCGCCGCGCACCGGGTCGGGGCCGGAGACGGTGCGGTTCGCCCACAGCGCCCGGAGGCAGTACGGGCTCAGCGGATCGGTGAGCGCCCGGCGCACGCCGGCCAGCCCGCCGCTCCACGGAGACGGGACCTCCGCGTTGGGTGCGCACCGCACCGTCGCCCGGGGGTCCACGAGGAGCCGCCATCCGGCCCGTCGGAGCCGAGGCGTCCACTCGGCGTCGCCCACCCAGTTGTGGAGGCCCCGGTCGTCGAGCAGGCCGCCCTCGTCGAGCGCCCGGTACGGCACGAGGATGGCGTTGCCCACCAGCACGTCGGCCTCGAGCGGCTCGTCGGGGAGGGCCTCGGTCCGGAGGTGGTGGCGGTGCCGCCAACCGCCGTAGCGGGTCTGCCAGCGGGGGAACACCTGGAACGCCCGCCCCGGGTCCTCCGCCCGCACCAGCACGGGGGCCACCAGCGAACGGGGGCGGCGCATGGCCGCGTCGACGAGGTGGCCGAGCGCGTCGGGGGCGAGCTCGGTGTCGTCGTTGGCCACCAGCACGTAGTCGGGGCGGTGGGCGAGGGCGTGGCGCAGGCCGAGGTTCGTGCCGGCGGCGTAGTAGAGGCTCCCGTCGCCTCGCACCACCTCCACCGACGGCAGCACGGCGCGCACCGCCTCGGCGGTTCCGTCGGTGCAGCCGTCGTCCACCAGCACCACGTGCAGGGCCAGGCCGGTCAGGTCCGAGGCCACCAGGCTGCGCACCCACCGCACAGTGAGGTCTCGGCGGTCGTGGGCGGCGGCCACGGCCACCACCCGGACGGTGAGCGCCGACGACCCCTCGGGGTCGGCGAACGCCGCGGTCACCGCGACCGGGGTCGGCACCGGGCCACCAGTCCGTCGGCCAGCTGGGGTGCCACCCGCACGGCGGCGTCGTTGACCGCCCGCCACGCCCGAGGCGCCGAGGGCCGGTGCTCGCGACCCAGGTCGTAGAACGCCAGGTCCTCCACGTCGTAGCCGCACCGGTCGAGGAGCAGGCCGAGGGTCGACGCCGAGTAGTACGCCACGTGGTCCGGGTGCACCGGCTCGCCGTGTCCGCGCCGGCCGGCGGCGGCGTAGCTGGCGAAGCGGAACGCGCAGTAGGCGTTGGGCACGGTGACCAGGACCTCGGCCCCCGGAGCCAGGAGCCGGTGCAGCCCCTCCAGGAGCGCGGCGGGGCGGCCCAAGTGCTCGAGGACCTCGCCGGCCACCACCACGTCGAAGGGCCCGAGCCCGCCCGTCGCCTCGGCCGGGAGCAGGGGACGGGCGTGTTCGAGGTGCTCGAGGTCGCCGATCCAGAGGCGGTCGAAGCCGAGGTCGGCCAGGGCGTGGAGGCCGGCCTCGTCGCCGTCGAGGCCCCAAAGCTCGGCGGCCGAGGCGCTCAGCCGCCGGTGCAGGAGCGTGCCCGCCCGGTCGCTCTCGGCGGTGTAGGGCCAGTTCGTGCACCCGAGGTGCAGGACCCGTCGGCCGCGGGTGCGCACCTCCAGCTCGTCGACCCGTTGCACGAGCCGAGGTCGGGGGGACCGGGCCCGACGTCGCTGCATGCGCAGACGGTAGTGGCGTGGGGGTCCGCCCCGGCCCGGGGCTACCATCCGCCCACGCTCGGCGCCCCCGGCCGAGCTCGGGTCGGGCTCTCCTCGAGGACGTCGGATGCGGGTGCAGCGCAGGGTCGTGGCCGTGGGGGCTGCTGCCGCGGTGGTCATCGCCAGCCTCACGGTGGCCGCCACCGCGGTGTCCGATCGTGCCGGCGAGGCGCAGCGCACCGCCGGGTCCACCACCACCACCACCGCACCGAGGCGGCCGCCCGGCGAGCGCACCGCGCCGGCCGACGTGGACGGCGACGGCACCTCCGACCTCGTCGTCTACCGCCCGGCCACCGGCACCTTCTGGATCGACGGATCCCGCGACGGCCAGCAGGCGGTGGTGCTGGGCCAGCCGGGCGACGTCCCCACCGTGGGGGACTTCGACGGCGACGGCCGCGCCGACCTGGCGGTGGTCACGCCGGGCGTGGGGACGGGCACGGGGAGCTGGACCATCCGGTCGAGCGCCGACGGCAAGGTCACCACCCTCGCCTTCGGGCTGGAGGGCGACGTGCCCGAGCCCGCGGACTACGACGGCGACGGCCGTGACGACGTGGCCGTGTTCCGCCCCGCCAGCGCCGCGGAGGGCGAGGGCGGCGAGACGACGAGCGCCACCTGGTTCGTGCGGCGGAGCGGAGCCGCCGATCCGAGCGAGCTGCTGGTGGTCCCCTTCGGCGTGGCGGGCGACCAGCCGGCGCCGGCGGACTACGACGGCGACGGCACCGCCGACCTGGCCGTGCAGCGGGTGGACACCCGCTGGATCCGGCGGTCCTCCGACGGCGAGACCGAGGCGGTGTCGTGGGGCCAGGCGTGGGACCAGCCCGTGGTGCTCGACCTCGACGGCGACGGGCGGGCCGAGGTGGCGGTGCTGCGGCGGGTCGACGGCGCGCTGCGCTGGTACATCCGACCCGAGGGCGACGACGACGCCACGATCCTCGAGTTCGGGCGAGCCCTCGAACCCGACCAGCAGCACCTCGTGGGCGACTTCGACGGCGACGGCCGCAGCGAGCCCGCCGTGTTCGAGCCGGCCACCGGGTCGTTCTGGATCTGGCAGCCCGACGGCGCTCGGGTGGAGTCCTGGGGCGAGCCCGGCGACGTCGCCCTGCCGTAGCCGCTCCTTCAGTCCAGGCGCGGCGGGCGCTTCGAGCGCTCCCGCCAGGCGAGGACGGCGACCACCACCACGGCGATGGCGAACATGACGAGGACCGGTGTCTCCACGAGAGACTCCTTCCGCCCGGGATCGGTGCGCTTCCAGGGTAGGACCGGCCCCCGTCGGCCGCTCGGCTACTCGCCGGTGGCGGCGCGGCGTCGGTGGGGTGGGGTGGCCCGGCGACCCAGCAGGTCCGGGCGCTGGCCGAGCACCACGTAGGTGAGCGCGACCGTGGCGGCCAGCGCCACGGCGAGGGCCTGCACCAACGGCGGTCCGCCGGCGGTGACGAGGCCGAGCGCACCGCAGCCGGCGGTGAGCAGCGAGAGCAGTCCGGCCACGGCGCGGTGCGACCAGCCGTCGAAGGCCAGGCGTTGGTAGGCGTGGTCGTGGTGCGAGGCCTTCCAGTCCTGGCCCCGGCGGATCCGGTCGATCAGCGTGGTGCTGGTGTCGGCGAGGTAGGGGAACGCCACGACCACGACGGCCACGGGCGGCGTGCCGAGCCCGACGGCCACCACGGCCGCGGCGGCCAGCCAGCCCCCGAGGAAGTAGGACCCGGCGTCGCCCAGGAACACCGTGGTCGGTCGCAGGTTCAGCGGAAGGAACCCCGCCGCCGCCCCGGCCACGGCGAGCCCGATCACGATGAGCGGGGCCTGCTCCTCGACCAGCCCGAGCAGGGCGACGTGCAGCCCCATCACCGACGCCGCGCCACCGCTCATCCCATCGACGCCGTCCATGAAGTTGAAGACGTTGACGAACCCGGCGAGCGCGAGGGCGCCGGCGCCGGCCAGCGCGAGGGCTCGGGCCGAGGCCGGCGACGGGTGCTGGGCCAGCACCCAGGGCGCCACCACGGCGCATCCCACCAGGGCCTGTCCCGCGAGCCGCACGGCCACGGGGATGCCTCGCACGAGGTCGTCGGCGAGCCCGATGGCGGCGAGCAGCAGCGACACCGCCAGCACGAGGGCGTGGGGTCGCCATCCGCCGGTGGACGCGTCGAGGGAACGAGGCGAGGCAACGCCCGCCGCCAGGAGCGCCACGGTGGCCCCGACCGCCACCGCCATCCCGCCGAGCCGGGGGGTGGGGACCGTGTGCGACGAGCGATCGGTGGGGGCGTCGAGCACCCCGAAGCGACGGGCCACGCGGATGCTGAGCGGCACGGCGGCGACGGTGACCACGAAGCCCGCGACGGCAGCGATCGCCGCGGCGGCTCGAAGCCCGTCGACGGTGGTCAGGCTCGCCATGCGGAGACCGATCGCTCAGAGGAGTGGGTGCCCCCCGGTCCGGCCCACCGGCCCGCAGGCCGCAGGGGGGAGAGCGAGAGCCTAACCCCGCAGGTCAGCCGGCGATCCCGGCGAGGTGGTGCCGGTCGTTCAGGCCCACCAGCGCGGGCATGCCCCGGTGGCGCCCGAGCCGGGTGATCGACGCCGGGTCCACCACGAAGCGCCCGGCGTGCTCGAGGGGCAGCTCCAGCCAGCACGCCACCAGCGCGCGGAGCAGGTGGCCGTGGGCCACGACGGCCACGTCGCCGGTGGCGGCGCGCAACCGCTCGAGCACGGGGACGAGCCGGGCGGCCACGTCCGCAGGCGACTCGCCGCCGGCTGCGCCGTCGGCGAAGAGGTTCCACCCCGGTCGCTCGGCTCGGACCTCGTCGGTGCGGCGCAGGGCGTCGTCGCCGTAGTCCCACTCGACGATGGCGTCGCAGCGCTCGGCCACGGCGCCCAGCCCGGCCCGGTCGGCGGTCTCCCACGCCCTGGCCACCGGGCTGGCGAGCACCAGCTCGAAGTCCCAGGCCGCCAGCGCCGGCCGGAGGGCGTCGGCCTGCGCCCGGCCGCCCTCGTCGAGCGGTGTGGCGTCGTTGGGGCTCATGCGCCCGGTGCGCGTCTCGGCGGTCACGGCGTGGCGCACGAGCACGATCAGGTTGCCCACGGGTGCTCCTACTTGGTGGTGCGGCGGGTGCCGGCGGTGAAGTCCACGTCGAGCGTGGCCCCGTCGAGCTCGGCGTGGTAGCGGCCCTCGTCCCAGGCGGCCTGGGCGAAGGGGGCGTCCCAGCGGAACGTGTCGGGGTGCAGGTCCACCGCGGTGCCGTCGACGGTGAGCGGCACCAGCGGGTCGGTCCCCTTCGGGTCCCAGCCGAAGGCGATGCGACCCTGCGACGGCGAGTCGTAGGTGACGAGCGCGCCGGCGTCGAAGGGGCACTCGCCGCCGTCGGGGCAGCTCGGCGCGGGGTACGCCGTGGGCTTCGATGCGGCGATCGCCTCCACGAAGTCGCCGAAGGGCTGGTCGGCCGCGGTGGACACCTCGACGATCCACACGTTGTCGGGCCCGCCGTCGGCGATGAGGTCGAACCGCTCGGTGAGGCCGCGGCTGAACTCGTCGGTGGTGTACTGCTTCCACGTCGTGGGCCGGCGGGACCACAGCGCCACGTAGGCGTCGCCCTTGCGACCGATCACCCAGCCGTCGCGCTCCACCACCTCGTCGAAGTGCTCGGTGGGGAAGAACGCGTGGGTGTAGGGCTCGTAGGAGAACGAGTAGGCGCCGCTGCCCACCCCGTCGCCGCCGGCGTACTGCGGCGCGTAGATGCTGATGCTCACGTTGCCCACCTGGGCCGAGCGGGGCATGGCGGCGTCGCCGGTCCAGTACCCCTCGTTCGCGTTCGGGTCGTCGGCCGAGGGCACGCCGTCTCGCGGGTGCTGCGTGAACACGAGCGCGTCTGGGTCCACGGTGGCCTGCCAGATGTGGTCCTGCTCGCCGCGCTGGCCGGGTCGCCAGTCCTGGGCGGTGGAGAGCATCACCTCCGGCGACCGCCACGTGTAGGTGTCCACCTGCGAGAGCAGGCCGGGGTTGACCTCGGTGGCGAGGGCGGCGGCCAGCCCGCGCAGCGTGTCGTCGTCGGCGTCGGCCACCACCGGGGCGAGGTCGGCGGCCTTCTGGAAGTTGGCGGTCTCGAACAGGTCGTAGGCCTTCACGGTCTCCACCGACAGCGGGGCCACCTGCCACGGGAACTGTCCGCCCATGCCCCAGAAGGCCATGAGCCCCTCCTCGCCCTCGAACGACAGGCCGTAGGGGGCCTCCACGTTGGGGTCGATGGGGGCGTGCGGGTCGAGCGGGATGCCGGCGCGGGTGCGGAACACGTCCGTGGCGTCCGATGCGGCGATGCGGCGGGCCACCTCCGGGGGCCGGTAGCGCTCGGCCACCGCCAAGAGGGTGGCGCTGTCGGCGTTCTCGTAGGGCACGGGCGTCTCGTCGAAGGCGAGCTTGGCGGTGGAGAACGTGTCCTCGTCGCGCCCGTTGAGCTTGTCCTTCTGGTACGAGCGGCCGTGGGTGGCGCCGAAGGTGCCGCGCTGGAGGTGGCCGGCGAGCTCCACGAACGCCACGTCGAGCAGCATCGAGGCCTTGCGGGCGAGGGCATCGTCGTCGGCGAACTCGGCGAGCAGCAGGAGGCCGAGCATGTCCTCGTTCCAGTACACGTTCGACAGCCACTCGCTGAACCCGAACCGGGCCCGCCAGTCGAACCACAGGTCGAGGCGTTCGGCGGCGTGGCGGCGGTGCTCCTCGCCCGACCGGCCGTCGTTGGTGAAGGCGATGTCGGGGTAGGTCTGGCCGGCCACGTACTCGTTGGCGAGGAAGATGATCTGGTGGTTCTCGGTCCAGTAGTACTGGCTGTCCACCACGCCGGCGGGGGTGGGCTCGGTCCACCAGTACTTGAACCCGAGGATGTGGTCCCGGATCTCCGCGGCCAGGCCGGTGTCGAGCGCGTCGCCCTCGCGCAGGAGCAGCGTGATGAGGCGGTTGACGTCGAAGTCGCCGGTGTCCTCGAAGGCCTCGAGCTTGGCGAAGATCGGCTCGAAGTCGTCGACGGACGCCGGGCTCAGGTCGGGCTCGTCGCCCGCACGCCGGGCGGCGGCGGCGTGGGCCAGGAGCGAGAGCGGGTCGCCCGGGTCGAGCGGCTCGCCGGCGGCGAACTCCAGGTAGTCGGCCTGGCGGTCGTCCCAGTACTCGGGGTCCACGAGCCCGGCGGACTCCTCGGGGGTCACGGGGGAGTCCACCGTGGTGGTGGTGCGCGGGCCGGGCCGGGCCTGGGGCTCGTCGCCGTCGTCGCTGCACGCGGCCACCGAGCCCACCAGCACCAGCACCGCCACCGCCACCGCCACCCACGCCCTGCGCATCTCGTCCCCCGTTCCGGCCGTGGCGCGAACCTACCGGGCGGCTCCCCCTCACCCGCAGCCCGTCGGGAGGCGGTCCAGGTCTGATCGGTTCTTGTACCCAGGTTCGCCACGGATGGCGACTGCGGGTTCCAGAACGGTGGGCGGTCGGGGCCGGGGCCGTTCTCGTGCCCAGGTTCGCCACGGATGGCGAACACGGGTTCCAGAACGGATCAGGTCCGGCCGCGTCGCGAGGTGGACAGATCGGCCACACTGTCCGACGTGGACCACCAGGACGCACCGTTCGACCTCCTGCGGCCCCGGCGGCGGATCCTCGGCATCTCGGCGATGCTGCTGCCGATCGCGGCCGACGGCTCGCCGGACCTGGACACGCTGGCCGACCTCGTCGGGCGCACCGTGGCCGCCGGCCTGGTCCCGGCGGTCAACATGGACACCGGCTACGGCAACCTCCTCACCCCGGCGGAGCGCAGCCAGGTGCTCGAGGTGGCCAGGGGCGTCACCGGCCACTCCATGCTCGTGGCCGGCGCGTGGGTGGACGACGAGCCCGGCGACGCGTTCGACGAGGGCCGCCAGGTGAAGGCCATGGTCGACGTGGCCGCCGCCGGCGCCGTGCCCGTGGTGTTCCCGAGCTACGGCCTGGCCTCGCTCGATCCCGCCGCCACCGTGGCCGCCCACGAGGCGATCGGTCGTGAGGTCGACCGGTTCATCGGCTTCGAGCTCAGCACCCAGTTCGCGCCCACCGGCAAGATCTGGGACCTCGACACCTACCGCGGCGTGATGGGGGTCGCCGCCTGCATCGGTGCCAAGCACTCGTCGCTGCTGCGCCAGCCCGAGTGGGACCGCATCCGACTGCGCGACGCCGAGCGGCCCGACTTCCACGTCTTCACGGGCAACGACCTGGCCATCGACCTCGTGGCCTACGGCAGCGACTACCTCCTCGGTCTGAGCGCCTTCGCGCCCGACCTCTTCGCCGCCCGGGACCGGGCCTGGGCCGACGGCGATCCCTCCTTCGCCGAGCGCAACGACGACCTCCAGGCCCTCGGCACGTTCGCCTTCCGGGCGCCGGTGCCCGCCTACAAGCACGACGCGGCGATGTACCTGCACCACCGGGGCTGGATCCCGTCGCCCGCCACCCACCCCCGTGCCCCCGAGCGCCCGGCGGCCGACGCCGAGGTGCTCGCGTCGCTGCACCAGCGCCTCGCCCGCTGGGAGGAGACCTCGTGACCCGCGCCATCCCGCAGGTGAAGAAGCTGGCCACGATCGACGCGCTGCGCGCCCACCTCGACGAGCTTGGGGTCTCGCTGCCCACCGTCGACGAGCCCACCGGCGCCGCCGGGCCTCTCGGCCAGCCGCTCGACGTCACGCTCGCCGGCCAGGCGCGCACCGTCGGCAACCGGTTCACGATCCTGCCGATGGAGGGCTGGGACGGCACCACCGATGGCCTCCCCACCGACCTGGTGGCCCGCCGCTGGCGGCACTTCGGCGAGTCCGGCGCCAAGCTGATCTGGGGCGGCGAGGCGGTGGCGGTCCACCCCGACGGCCGGGCCAACCCCCACCAGCTCACGGTCCACACCGATGCCCACGGCGAGGCGCTCGCCGAGCTGCGGGCGAGCGTGGTGACCGCCCATGCCGAGGCCATGGGCACCGCGGAGGACCTCGTGGTGGGCCTCCAGCTCACCCACTCGGGGCGCTTCAGCCGTCCTACGGAGGAGGGCATGGCCCCGGTGATCGCCGGCCCGCACCCGCTGCTCGACCCCCGCCTGCCGGCCGACCGACCGGTCGCCACCATCACCGACGCCCAGCTCGACGAGCTCACCGGCCTGTTCGTGGCCGCCGCCGTGCGGGCCCAGGCCGCCGGGTTCGACTTCGTCGACGTGAAGGCCTGCCACGGCTACCTCGGCCACGAGCTGCTCGGCGCGGTGGACCGCCCCGGCCCCTACGGTGGCAGCTTCGAGAACCGCACCCGGTTCCTGCGCCAGACCATCGGTGCGGTGCAACAGGCGGCGCCCGGCCTGGGGATCGGGGTGCGCTTCAGCGCCTACGACTTCGTGCCGTTCCACCCCGGCCCCGGCAAGGAGCGCATCGGCGAGCCCGACGCCCTCGACGGGCCCTATCGCCACGCCTTCGGCGGCGACGGCACCGGCCAGGGCATCGACCTCGCCGAGCCCAAGGCGCTGCTCGACCTGCTGGCGGGGCTCGGCGTGCACCTCGTGAACGTCACCGCCGGCAGCCCGTACTACGTGCCCCACATCCAGCGCCCGGCGTGGTTCCCGCCCTCCGACGGCTACCAGCCGCCCGAGGACCCGCTCGTGGGTGTGGCTCGGATGATCGCCGCCACCGCCGAGCTCGAGGCACACCGCAGCGACGTGGCCGTGACCGGCTCGGGCTACACGTACCTCCAGGACTGGCTGGCCCACGTGGCCGAGGCGGTGGTGGCCGGCGGGGGAGCGGCGAGCATCGGCCTCGGTCGCATGGTGCTCAGCTACCCCGACCTCCCGCGAGACGTCCTGCACGGTGCCGGACTCGATCGCCGCCGCATCTGCCGCACGTTCTCCGACTGCACCACGGCGCCCCGGGCCGGCCTGGTCTCGGGCTGCTACCCGCTCGACGATCTCTACAAGGGCCGGCCCGAGCGGATCGAGCTGGCGGCGGTGAAGAAGCGGCTGCGGGTGGAGGCGTCGTCGTGAGCGAGCGGATCCGGGTGGCGGTGGTGGGGCTCGGCATCGGGCGCATGCACGTGCTGGCCTGCGCCGAGCTCAGGGAGCACTTCCGCGTGGTGGCGGTGTGCGACACCGACGCCGAGCGATCGGCCGAGGTGGCCGGCTGGCTCACCGGCGTGCGGGCCGAGACCGACCCCGAGGCGGTGTGGGCGGCCGACGACGTCGACGTGGTCTGCATCTGCACGCCCCCGGCGCTGCACCGCTCCCAGGTGGAGGCGGCGCTGCGGGCCGGCAAGGACGTGATCTGCGAGAAGCCGCTGGTGGGCTCGGTGCACGAGGTCGACGAGCTGGCGTCGATCGCCGCCGAGACCGGTCACCACGTGATGCCGGTGTTCCAGTACCGGTTCGGCAACGGCCTCCAGAAGCTCAAGGCCCTGGTGGACGCGGGGCTCACCGGCCGTCCCTACACCGTCAACATGGACCTGGCCTGGCAGCGCGGGCCGGACTACTACGCGGCACCGTGGCGCGGTCGCTACGAGACCGAGCTGGGCGGCGTGCTGCTCACCCACGCCATCCACGCCATCGACATGACCGTCCACGTGCTGGGCCCGCCCGACTCGGTGTGGGCCCGCATCGAGACCCTGGTGAACGAGATCGAGACCGAGGACTCCGCGGCGGTCACGCTGCGCTGGGCCGACGGCACGCTCGCCACGCTGTCGGCCACGCTCGGGTCGGTGGCCGAGATCAGCCGCCACCGCTTCACGTTCCAGCACCTCTCGGCCGAGAGCGGCACGGCGCCGTACCACCACAGCTTCGAGCCGTGGACGTTCACCCCGAGCGAGCCCCACGCCGAGGCGCTCGAGGCGGCCATGGACGCCTACGAGCCCGGCCCCGAGGACTACATCGGCCAGTTCGCCCGCTACGCCGACGCCCGCCGGGCCGGCACGGCCCTGCCTGTCACGCTGTCGGACGCTCGCACCGCCCTCGAGCTCGTCACGGCCTTGTACGTCTCCGCCCACGACCACCGCGAGGTCCACCTCCCCCTCACCCTCGACGAATGTGCGGTATG
>JAHBSN010000110.1 GCA_019639095.1 Actinomycetota bacterium | reverse complement strand
GCGGTGCCTGCCACCACGAAGACGTGCGGCTCGAGCTCGGTGAGCTCGCCGAGGCGGACCCGTCGATCGACTGCTCGGCGATCGAGCCCGGCGGCGAGCAGCTGGCGACGGTGGAGGACGCCGGCCTGCGCGGTGGCGAGGCCGACGGGGAGCGATGAGGCCATGGGCGGGCCCTTTCGACGGAGGTCCATCTGGGCACCGTCACGTCGGTCGCCGAACGCCGGGTCAGTGTGCCGGGGCCGCCCCCGCCGCGCAAGGGTCGGGGTCGAACCTCACGCGCGGAATCGGCGCGAACGCGGCTGGGGTACCGCACATTCGACGGGGTGGGGTCAGGCCCAGGTGAGGCGGCCGAGGTCCAGGGGGGTCGGGAGGTCGGGGTGGGAGGGGAGGACGCGGACGGTGAAGCCGTAGCGGCCGGGGAGGTCGCAGGCGATCTCGCCGCGGTAGGTGACGGCTCCGGCGTCGGCACCACCGTCGGGGGCGAGGGTGGTGATCGCCGGCGACTCGAGCTCGCCGTGTTGGGCCACCCGACCGTGCACGAGCTGCACGGCGACGTCGCCCGGCGACAGCGCGCCCAGCGCCACCGCGACCTGCACCGCTCGACGGGTGCCGAGGTCGGCGACATCGTCGTCGGCCTCCACCGCACCCACCTTCACGCCGTCCCAGCCGGCGAGCACGGCCGCCTTCCACGCCGCGAGGGCGCGGGCCCGGGCGTGGTCGTCGCCTCGGAGGGCGTCGGCCGACGCCGCCGTGGGCTCGTAGAGGTCGGTCACGTAGTCGCGCACCATCCGCGACGCCACCACCTGCGGCCCGAGCGACGCCAGGTTCGCCTTCACCCGGCGCAACCACCCGTGGCGGTCGTGGAACAGCGGCACGATCTGGTGCTCGAGCAGGTCGAACAGGCTGTCGGCCTCGAGCCGATCGCGGGTCTCGAGGTCGTCGACGTCCTCGGCCGACGCGATGGCCCAGCCGTTCTCGCCGTCGTACATCTCGTCCCACCAGCCGTCGAGGATCGAGCAGTTGAGCGTGCCGTTGAGGGCGGCCTTCTCGCCGCTCGTGCCGCACGCCTCGTGGGGTCGCCGGGGCGTGTTCAGCCACACGTCGGCCCCCTGGTACAGGGCTCGGGCCACGGAGATGTCGTAGTCGTCGAGGAACACGAACCGGTGCCGCACGCCGAGCTCGGTGGCGTAGGCCACCACCTGGCGGATCATCTCCTTGCCCTCGTCGTCGGCGGGGTGGGCCTTGCCGGCGAACACGAACTGCACGGGCCGCTCGTGGTCGAGCAGCAGCCGCTGGAGCCGCTCGCCCTGGGCGAGCAGCAGGTTGGCCCGCTTGTAGGTGGCGAAGCGGCGGGCGAAGCCGATCGTGAGCACGCCGGGGTCGAGCAGGTCGTCGGCCCAGCTCGCCTCCGCCGCAGATCGTCCGGACTCCACCGCCCGCTGGCGCACGCGGGCCCGGACGAACGACACGAGCCGGGACCGGGCCTGGTCCTTCACCCGGCCGAGCTCGTCGTCGGGCGTGGTCCAGATGCGCTGCCAGCTGCGGGCGTCGGCCTCGTCCCAGTCGGGCAGGACGTGCCGGGAGAGCAGGTCGGTCATGTCGGCCGACACCCAGGTGCCGGCGTGGACGCCGTTGGTGACCGAGCCGATGGGCACGTCGTCGTCGGGGAGGTCGGGCCAGAGGTCGGCGAACATCGACCGGCTGACCTCGCCGTGCAGCTTCGACACGGCGTTGGAGCGCCCGGCCAGGCGCAGCCCCATCACCGCCATGTTGAACCGCTCGTCGGGCTCGTCGCCGGGGCGGTGGCCGAGGGCCATGAGGTCGTCGACGGTGATGCCGCACTCGGCCGCCCAGCCCCCGAAGTACGTCTCGATGAGCGCCCTCGGGAACCGGTCGATCCCGGCGGGCACCGGCGTGTGGGTGGTGAAGATCGACGCGGCGCGCGTGGCCTCGAGCGCCTCGGGGAAGGTGAGCCCGTCGTCGACGATGGCCCGGCGCATCCGCTCCAGCCCGAGGAAGCCGGCGTGGCCCTCGTTGGTGTGGAAGACCTGGACGTCGACCCCGAGCGCCTCCAGCGCCCGGACCCCGCCGATGCCGAGGAGGATCTCCTGGCGGAGGCGGTGCTCCACGTCGCCGCCGTAGAGGCGGTCGGTCACGGCGCGCAGCTCCGGCGGGTTCTCCTCGACGTCGGTGTCGAGCAGGTAGAGCGGCACCCGGCCCACGTCGGCCCGCCACACCCGCGCCTCCAGCGGCGTGCCGGCGAGCTCCACCCGCACCCGGACGTCGTCGCACGGTGAGAGGGCCATGGCCCACGGGTCCTGGTCGGGGAACCGCTCCTGCTGCCAGCCGTCGGTGGACAGCCGCTGGCGGAAGTAGCCGTGGCGGTAGAAGAGGCCGACGCCGACGAGCGGCACGCCCAGGTCCGAGGCCGACTTGAGGTGGTCGCCGGCGAGGATCCCGAGGCCGCCCGAGTACTGGGGCAGGGCCTCGGCGATGCCGAACTCGGGGGAGAAGTAGGCCACCTGTCGCAGCGGCGAGGCGGCGCGGGTCTGGAACCAGCGCGGCTCGTCGAGGTAGCGGGCGAGCTCGTGGTGGACCTCGCCGAGGAAGCGCAGGAAGGCCGGGTCCTCGGCCAGGGCGGCGAAGCGCTCGGGCTGCACCCGGCCGAGCAGGCCGACCGGGTCGTGGCGCGTGGCGTCCCAGGCGTCGGGATCGACCCAGCGGAAGAGGTCGCGGGTGCGGTCGTCCCAGGCCCAGCGCAGGTTCATGGCCAGGGCCTCGAGCGGCCGGAGCGGCTCCGGGAGGCGGGGACGGACGGTGAAGCTCCTCAGGGCCTGCATGGGTCCGACGGTAGCCAGCCCGGCCGCCGCCGTCAGGGGCGCGACGGCGGTGTTCACGCGCTGGTCACGAGCGGGGCGTCCGGGCGTCCGCGACCCTCGACGGCGGCGGTGGCCGGGCGTCTCGCCAGCGGCCCGAACGTGACCTCGGTCACACTTCAAGGATTCTTGAAGGGCGAGGCGCGACGATCCCGCTGTTCCTAGGACGGTCGGGCGGCCGTCCCAGGGCGGGACCCCGGGGGTGCCAGCAGCCGCTGGCCCCCCGACGGTCGCGTCCGGCCACGGATCGCCTCGACCGGGGCGGATCCCGACAATTCGCCCTATCGTCACGCCGGATGACCGGGGGCCCCACCGCCACGCCGCCCTTCGTCGGCCGAACCGAGGAGCTGGCGGCCCTCCACGATGCCTTCGAGGCCGCCGCCGACGGCCTCGTGGTGGCGTTGGTGGCGGGCGACCACGGCGTGGGCAAGACCGCGCTGGCCCGGGCCTTCGCCCGCGACCTGCGCGCCGCCGGCGTCCCCGTCCACTGGGCCAGCTGCGCGCACCTCGGCGGGGTGCCGCCGTTCTGGCCTTGGGTCCAGGTGGTCCGCTCGATCGGCGCCGGCGCCCTCGACGTCGCGCGCGCTGACCTGGCCGAGCGCGCCGACGAGCCCTTCGCCGCCTTCGACATCCTCCACGACCTCCTGCGGGCCCAGTCGTCGGTCCCGCAGGTGGTGGTGCTCGACGACCTCCACGCCGCCGACCTCGGCTCCCTCGAGCTGCTGCGGTTCCTCGTGTCGTCGGCTGCCGACCTGCCGCTGCTCGTGGTGGGCGTCCACCGCGTGCACGAGCTGCGAACCGACGAGGCCCGCGACGTGGCCCTCGCGTCGATCGCGAGCGGCGCCCGGCGGGTGGTCCCGGGGCTGCTCGGTGCCGACGAGGTGCGCCAGCTCCTCGGGCCCGACCCGGACGATGCGGTGGTGGCCGACGTGGTGGCCCGCTCGGGTGGCAACGCCCTGTACGTCGAGCAGCTGGTGGATGCCGTCCTCCGCGAGGGCTCGGACGCGCTCGCCCGCATCCCCGACGGCATACGCGCCGCGGTGCGCGCCCGCCTCGCGCCGCTGCCCGAGGGCGCCCGCTCCCTGCTCGCCCGGGCCACGGTGCTCGCCTCGACCTTCAACGTGGACGTGCTCGCCGAGGTGGTGGGGTCGACGCCGGCCGAGGTGCGCGCCGAACTGGCACCGGCGCGTGCGAGCGGCCTGCTCGCCGAGGGTCCCGATGGCGCCACGTTCACCCACGTGCTCGTGCGCGACGTCCTCGAGGAGGAGCTCGACCCGGACGCTCGCGCCGGTGTCCACGTCGCCGCCGCGCGCGCCTGCGCGGCCCGCATGGAGCGGGGCGACCCCATGGCCCCGGCCGTGGTGGCCCAGCACCTCCTCGACGCCGGCGACGCGGCGGCGGCCGACGAGGCCGCCCGCTGGTCGGAGCGGGCCGCCGACGCCGCCCGGGCGGCCACCGACACGCGAGAGGCCGCTCGCTGGTCCGAGGTGGCCGCCGCCTGCTGGGCTCGCGCCGGCGATCCCCGCGCGCAGGCCTACTGCCTGGCGGCGGCCAGCATGGACCGCTCCGCGGTCGGCGACGGCGCCGAAGCGGTGGCCCTCAGCTCGGCCCTGGCCGACCTGGCCCGCGAGCTGGACTCGGCCGACCTCCTGGCGCGTGCGGCGCGGGCTCGCGCGGGGGTCTTCGAGGCCGGCCAGGAAGTCGAGGGGCCGATGCTGCTGCGCGAGGCGCTCGACCACCCCGATGCCCGCGAGGACCCCCGCCGCTGCGCCGACCTGCTGGCCGCGCTCGCCAAGCTGGCCGGCATGCCCTCGATGGACGGGGTCCGGCGCGACGAGGCTGCGGCGTTCGCGGCGGTGGCCGAGCTCGAGGAGCTGGCGGCATCGGGCGACGCCCGGTGTCGCGGTCGCCTCGCCGACGCCCAGCTCAACGTCTGGAGCGGCCCGGCGCACCACGAGGACCGGGTCCGGTGGCTGGCGGCGTACTCGAGCCTGGTGCCGGCCGGGCGGGACCTGCGCCTGCGCCTCGACCAGCTGTACTGGGCCACCAGCCTGGCCTTCGAGGCGGGCGACCTCCACGAGGTGGACCGCCTCATCCGGGACTGGGAGCGCCTCGCCGACCGCGCCGACTCGGCCTACTGGCGCTGGCGGAGCCAGATGGCCCGCGCCAGCCTCCTCTACGCCCAGGGCCGCCTCGATGCGGCGGAGGCGCTGGCCACGACCGGCACGGCGTGGGTGGCATCGCTCCACCCGGTCATGGCCTTCCGCGTCGTCGCCGGGCTGATCCTCACGATCCGCATGGACCAGGGCCGCTTCGGCGAGGTGGCCGGGGCGGGGTCGCCGGAGCTGGGCCTCCTCTCGGTGATGGCCGCGGTGGAGCGGGGCGACGAGGTGGAGGCGCGTCGCCTGCTCGCCGAGGTGGTCGCCGCGGTCGAGGCCACCGGACCCGACGACCTCTACTGGCTGTGCCTCCAGTCCCTGGTGGCCTTGGCCGCCGATGCCCTGGGGGACGAGGCGCGCTGCCGCAAGGTGGCCGACGACCTCGAGCCCTACGTCGACCAGGTGGTGATGTGGGGGCGCTCGTACGTCTTCGGCATGCCCGTGTCCGAGGCGATCGGTGTCGCCCGCCGGGGCGCCGGGGAGCTCGATGCGTCGGCCGAGGCCTTCGGGCGCGCCGTCGCCTGGTCCGACCGGGCCGGCGCGGTGGGCTGCGGGGCGCGCGCTCGGGTGGGGCTGGCGTCGGTGCTCCCGCCCGGCGATGCGCGTCGGGCCGCGCTGCTCGCCGAGGCGCGCACCACCGCCGTGCGCCTCGGCATGGGTCGGGTGGTGCGCCAGGCCGACGCGCTGCGGCCCGCTGCTGCGGAGCCGGGCGCGTCGATCGACCGCAGCCCGGGTGCGACCTCGGCGGAGGGCATCCCCCGGCCGCGGATCCGCACCCTGGGGCGGTTCGAGGTGGTGGGGGCGGGGGCGGCCGAACCGGCTCGGTGGACGTCGCGCAAGGCTCGTGACGCGCTCAAGGTGCTGATCTGTCGCCGCGGCCGCGCCCTGCCGCGAGAGGAGCTCATCGACATCCTGTGGCCCGACGCCGACCTCGCCGTGGGTCGCAGCCGCCTCTCGGTGGTGCTGTCGATGCTGCGGGCGGCCCTGGACCCCGACCGGGTGCTGCCCTCGGACCCGCTGCGAGCCGACCGCCAGTCGGTCGCGCTCGACCTCGACGTCGTGACGGTGGACGTCGAGGAGTTCCTCACCCAGGCGCGCACCGGGCTGCGCGAGGGCGCGGTGGGCCGGCCCGACCCCACCGCGCTCGTGATGGCGGTGGCCCTGGGCGACGAGGGCGACTTCCTGGCCGAGGATCCCTACGCGGACTGGGCCCGACCGCTGCGCGCCAACGTGGAGCGCACCCGCCGAGAGCTGTTCCGCGCCCTGGCCGGTGTGGCGGAGTCGGCCGGCGACGGCGCGGCGGCGGTGCGGTGGTGGTCCCGGCTCGTGGAGCTCGATCCGGAGGACGCGTCGGCCCGTCGGGCCCTGCGCGGCGTGCCCGTGGCCGAGGGGCGTCACGGCGAGGTGGCCGCGTTGGAGCGAGATCCGGGTACCGGGGAGGATGCGGACCCCTGACCTCTCGCCCCTAGCATCGCCCCCCGTGAGCGCCGCCGATCCCACCTGGTACCAACGAGCCATCTTCTACGAGGTCCTCGTGCGGGGCTTCCGGGACTCGAACGGCGACGGCACCGGCGACCTGCGCGGCATCACCGAGAAGCTCGACTACCTGGAGTGGCTGGGCGTCGACTGCCTCTGGTTGCTGCCCTTCTACCAATCGCCCCTGCGCGACGGCGGCTACGACATCTCCGACTTCTTCACCGTGCTCCCCGACTACGGCACGGTGGGCGATGCCGCCGAGCTCATCGACGAGGCCCACCGCCGCAACATCCGGGTGATCGCCGACCTGGTGATGAACCACACCAGCGACCAGCACCCCTGGTTCCAGGAGTCTCGGTCGAGCCGGGACAACCCCCGCCAGGACTGGTACGTGTGGAACGACGACGCCGAGCGCTGGAGCGAGGCGCGCGTGATCTTCGTCGACACGGAGCCGTCGAACTGGACCTGGGACCCCGGCCGCGAGCAGTACTACTGGCACCGGTTCTTCCACCACCAGCCCGACCTCAACTTCGACAACCCCGACGTGGCCGACGCCATGATCGACGTCGTCCGGTACTGGCTGAACCTCGGGCTCGACGGGTTCCGCCTCGACGCGGTGCCGTACCTGTTCGAGCGCGACGGCACCAACGGCGAGAACCTCCCCGAGACCCACGCGTACCTGCGGCGACTCCGCAAGGTGGTCGACGACGAGTTCCCCGGCAAGGTGCTGCTGGCCGAGGCCAACCAGTGGCCCGCCGACGTCGTCGACTACTTCGGCCAGGGCGACGAGTGCCACATGTGCTT
This sequence comes from Actinomycetota bacterium, assembly GCA_019639095.1. Classification (GTDB taxonomy): domain Bacteria; phylum Actinomycetota; class Acidimicrobiia; order Acidimicrobiales; family Iamiaceae; genus Aquihabitans. Next base: position 3,812 of record JAHBSN010000110.1, on the reverse strand, counting down.
CAACTTCCCGCTCATGCCCCGCATGTTCATGGCGGCGCGCCTCGAGCGGGCCCGACCGATCCGCGAGATCCTCGCCCAGACCCCGGCCATCCCCGAGGGGACCCAGTGGGGCATCTTCCTGCGCAACCACGACGAGCTGACCCTGGAGATGGTCACCGACGAGGAGCGCGACTACATGTACAGCGAGTACGCCAAGGACCCGCGCATGAAGCGCAACGTCGGCATCTCGCGCCGGCTGGCCCCGCTGCTCGAGAACGACCGGCGCCTCACCGAGCTGTTCCACGGCCTGCTGTTCAGCCTCCCGGGCAGCCCCGTCATGTACTACGGCGACGAGATCGGGATGGGCGACAACATCTACCTGGGCGACCGCGACGGCGTCCGCACGCCGATGCAGTGGACCCCGGACCGCAACGGCGGCTTCTCCACCGCCGACTTCGCCCAGCTCTACCTGCCCTCGCTCATGGATCCCGTCTACGGGTACGCCGCCACCAACGTGGAGCAGCAGCTGCGCGATCCAGGGTCGTTCCTGCACTGGGTGCAGCGCATGATCTCGGCCCGGCGCCAGCACCCGGTGTTCGCCACCGGCGGCTTCCAGGTGCTCGACGTCCACAACGAGGCCGTCTTCGTGTACCTGCGCTGCCAGGAGCGCACCGACAGCGCCGACGACATCGTGCTGTGCCTCAACAACCTGTCGAAGGTGGCCCAGCCCGTGGAGGTCGACCTGTCGTCGATGGCCGGCAAGATCCCGGTGGAGCTCTTCGGCCGGGTGCCGTTCCCCGCCATCGGCGAGCTGCCCTACTTCGTGACGCTGCCGCCCTACGGCTTCTACTGGTTCTCCCTGGTCGACGAGCTGGGCGACGACCTCGACTGAGCCCCGGGGCGAGGCCGGGATCCCAGCCCCTCCCGCTACCGTCGTCGCCGTGCAACCCGCCGTCGCGCAGACCTGCTACCGCCACCCCGACCAGCCCGCTGGCGTCATCTGCCAGCGCTGCGACCGGCCCATCTGCCCCCGCTGCATGCACCAGGCGTCGGTGGGGTTCCATTGCCCCGAGTGCACCAAGGCCGGCAAGCAGAAGGTGTACCAGGGCATCGGGTCGCTGCAGACCCGGCCGGTGCTCACCCAGGTCCTCATCGGCATCAACGTGGCCGTGTTCCTCCTGGTGGTGGCCCTCGACGGCTCCGGCGCCATCGGCGGCGACAGCGGGCAGGTGCACCTGGACTACGGCCTGATCGCCAAGTTCCACCAGGGTCCGTTCGTCTTCCCCGGCTACGGCGTGGGCGAGGGCGAGTGGTACCGGATGGTCACGTCGGGGTTCCTCCACTACGGCGTGATCCACCTGCTCATGAACATGTACGCGCTGTGGATCCTGGGCGCGGCCGTGGAGCACCTGGGCGGCCGGGCTCGCTTCGGCGCGATCTACGCGGCCTCGCTCATGGGCGGCTCGCTCGGCGCCCTGCTCCTCAGCCCGGGGAGCCTCACCGCCGGCGCCTCCGGCGCCATCTTCGGGCTCATGGGCGCCATCTTCCTGGCGCACCGGGCCCAGGGCATCCCGTTCCGCAACTCGCCGCTGCTCCCGGTGCTGCTGATCAACGCCCTGTTCACGCTGGGCATCTCCGGCATCTCCATCGGCGGGCACCTCGGCGGGTTCCTCGCCGGGGCCGCCTCGGGCTGGCTGCTGCTCGACTACGGCAGCCGGCGCGACGTGGAGAAGTGGGTGCCGTTCGCGCTCACCGCCGTGCTCGTGGTGGGCTGCCTGGTGACCGGCGTGGTGTTCGCCACGGCGTGGACCCCCACCTGACCCTCGGTCAGGACCGCCCGGACTCCACCAGGGCCTTGAGCACGCGGAGGTTCCGCTTCCAGATCCGCCGCATCACCACGCCCCCCACGGCCCCGCCGACCGCGCCGCCCATCCACCACGGGAAGGTGAGGCGCTCCTCCCAGGTGAACCGCGTGCGGTCCCGCCGGATGCGGGCCAGGGTGAAGGCCCCCACGCCGGTCACCAGGCCCTCGTGGCGGACGCCCATGGCCCGGCCCTCGCGCCACTCGGTGATGGCCATGCGGTCGGTGAGGCTGAGCGGGCCGACCTTGGTCTTGCAGTCGAAGCGGGTGCCCACGCCCGAGGTCTGCGGCGTGGTGAACGTGATGGCCACGGCGTCGGCCATCCAGTCGACGTGGCGCTCGATGTCTCGGACCTCGGCCCAGACCTGCTCGGGCGAGGCGTTGATCACGGTGGAGACGCGGATCCGACCCATGGATCCGATGGTAGGAGGCTCGTCCCCGGACCGTGCCATGCTGAGCGTCACATGGGCGTGACCCTCTTCCTGACCGCAGCGGCGGTGGCCGCCGGGGTCGGAGCCCTCGTGGTGGTCGGCCTGCTGCTGGTCCGATCCCGCCCGGCGCCGGCCCGGCTGCGGCCGCTCGACGTGGTGGTGGCGCTGGGCGCCGCCGGCGTGGTGCTGCTCGTGGCCCTGGCCGCGGTGTGGGCGTGGGGGGTCGACTCCCGGCCCTTCAGCGCCGCCCACGTCGCCTACCTGGGGCTGGTGGTCTCGGCCCCGATGGTGGGCGTCGGGGTGCTCGTGGCCGCGGTGCGCAGGCGGGTGGAGCCGGTGGCCGCCGTGCTCGCCGTGGTGCTGCTCCTGCCCGTGCCGGTGGGCTGGTACGCCACGCACTGGGCCCCCTTCGCGCTCCGGGTCGACCGGGCCGAGGTGGGGTTGCCGGCCGAGCGGGCGGGCACCGACCCCGTGCGGATCGGGGTCCTGGCCGACCTGCAGACCAACCACATCGGGTCCTACGAGCGGCGGGCGGTTCGCACGCTCCTGCGCCAGCGGCCCGACCTCATCGTCATCCCGGGCGACCTGTTCCAGGGCGACGACGGCCAGTTCGAGGCGATCCTGCCGCACTACCGGGCGCTGCTGCGGACCCTGCACGCGCCCGCGGGCGTGTTCGCGGTGCAGGGCGACTCCGAGACCGAGGATCGCCTGGAGCGCCTGGTGGAGGGCACCGGGGTGCGGATCCTCCACAACGACGTGGTGTCGCTCGAGGTCGGCGATCGGCGGGTGTGGCTCGGCGGCAACCGGCTGCGCTGGGCGCCGCCCGCCGGCGTGGCCGTGCGGGACCTGCTGCGACGGGCGCCCCCCGGCGTGGTGCGGGTGCTGGTGGCGCATCGGCCCGAGGTGGTGCTCGGCCTGCCCGAGGAGTCGGGGGTCGACCTGGTGATCGCCGGCCACACCCACGGCGGCCAGGTGGCGCTGCCGCTGCTCGGCCCGATCGTGAAGTTCTCGCCGGTGTCGCGGACGGTTGCGGGCGGCGGCCTCCACGAGGTCCGGGGCAATCCGATCTACGTGTCCACCGGTGCCGGCATGGTCCGCCAGCAGGCCCCGCAGGTGCGGTTCCTCACCCGCCCCTCGGTGGGCCTGGTCACCCTGCGCTGATCACCAGGCGACGTCGAACACGCCGCGATCGGGGATCGCCTCGGGTGCGAGCGCGGCGTTCAGCACCACGGTGTCGTCGGCGAGCAGCTGGATCACGAAGCCGTCGAGCGAGCGGCTCTGGGCCAGCACGGCGTCGGCCAGCGGCCTCGGCGGCGCGAGCTGGCTCCCGTCGACCGGGTCGATCGTGAGCAGCTGGCCCGGTCCCGAGGCCACCTGGTCCCGCAGCGGCTGGTACGCCACGAGCAGCCGCCCATCGGCGTCGAACGTGGGGAACGTGGGCGTGCCACCGTCGTCGAACTCGGCCACGGTGGGTGCGGCGTCCAGCACGTCCTCGGCGCCGTCGAAGGTCACCACCACCACCCGGCCCTGGTCGATCTGCT
>JAHBSN010000011.1 GCA_019639095.1 Actinomycetota bacterium | reverse complement strand
AGCCTGCCTCCCCCTTCGCTTGTCAAGTGACCGGTTAGGATCGGGCCATGAGCCGTGCCGAGCAGCGCGAGCAGACCCGCGCCCGCCTGGTGGACGCTGCGGTCGCGTCGTTCGCCGAGCTTGGGTTCGACGCCTCCAGCACCCGGGACATCGCCGGGCGCGCCGGCGTGACGCAGGGCCTGCTCACCTACCACTTCGCCTCGAAGGACGAGCTGTGGCGCGCCGCGGCGGACCGGATCTTCGCCGCCCTCGACCCCCCGCCGGCGGCGCCCGAGGACCGAGGTGGCGATCGGGTCGACGACGAGGCCGCCCGGGAGGCGATCCGCGGCTACGTGCGCTTCGCCGCCCGCCACCCCGAGCTGTTCGCCTTCGTGCTCGATGCGTCCCGGCGCGACGACGACCGCCTGCGCTGGTTGGTCGACACCCACCTCCGAGCCCGCTACGACGCCGTGGCCGGCCTCGCCGCCCGGCTCTACGGCGACGACGGGGCGAGCGTGGCGCCGCACCTCTACTACGGCCTCACCGGCGCCGCGTCGCTCCTGTTCGCCCAGGCGGCGGAGTGCCGGGCGCTCACCGGGATCGATCCCACCACCGACGACCACGTCGAGCGCCACGCCGAGCTCGTCGCCCGCCTGCTGGTCCCCTGAGCCGCCACTCGCCGTTCGGTTGACAAGTCAATCGATGTCCGGCACGCTTCGCTTGTCGAACGACCGGCGAAGGGACGAAGGCTCGTGGAGACCATCACCACCGACGTGCTCGTGGTGGGCGCAGGACCCGCGGGCCTCACCGCCTCGGCCCTCCTCGCCCGGGCGGGGGTGCCGGCGCTCACCGTCACCAAGTACGACACCGCCAACTCGCCCCGGGCCCACATCACCAACCAGCGGACCGTGGAGGTCTTCCGGGACCTCGGCATCGAGGACCGGGTCATGGCGCGGGCCCTGCCCCACCACCTCATGGGCAAGCAGGTGTTCGCCACCGCCTTCGCCGGGCGGGAGCTGTCGCGGATGATGACGTGGGGCACCGGCCACGACCGCATCGGCGAGTACCGCGCCGCCAGCCCCACCGAGATGTGCAACGCCCCCCAGCACGTCCTCGAGCCGATCCTGCTGGATCGAGCGCGCGAGCTCGGCGCCGACGTGCGCCTCCACCACGAGGTCGTGGCGATCCGCCAGGACGACGAGGCCGTGACCGCCCGCGTGCGGCGACGCAACACCGGCGAGCACCTCGAGGTGGTGGCCCGGTACGCGATCGGCTGCGACGGGGCCAAGGGCATCGTGGCCGCGGAGGGCGGCTTCGACCTCGAGGGCGAGGCCGGGTTCGGCAACGCCGTCACGGTGTGGATCGAGGCCGACCTGACCCGGTACACCCGCCACCGCTCCGGCGCGCTGTTCGTGGTGTGCGCGCCCGGCAGCGACGACGTGGTCAGCATCTGGACCTGCATCGAGCCCTGGAACGAGTGGAGCACGATCTTCGTCCGCCACGGCATGGGTCCCCAGGACCTGTCCGAGGAGGCCGTCCTGCCCCGGGTGCGCGCCGCCATCGGCGACGACGCGGTGGAGGTGCGCATCAAGCACATCAGCCCGTGGGAGTTCAACCACGTGGTCGCGTCGCACTACCGGCGCGGCCGCCTGTTCGTGGCCGGCGACGCCGCCCACCGGCACCCCCCGGCCAACGGCCTGGGCAGCAACACCTCGGTCCAGGACGCCTACAACCTGGCCTGGAAGCTGGCGCTGGTCGTGCAGGGTCGCGCCGGCGAGTCGCTGCTCGACACCTACGACGCCGAGCGCCAGCCGGTGGGCCGACAAGTCGTCGATCGGGCCAACCGCAGCGTCGGGGAGATGGCGGCGTGGCTCGGGCCCCTCGGGCTGCGGGGCGGCCAGACCGTGGCCGAGGCCGAGGCCGAGCTGGCCGCCACCTTCGGCCCCGACGGCGAGGATCGCCGCGCCCAGTTGCTCCACGGGCTCGACGTGATGAACGCGCAGTTCAACGCCCACGGCGTGGAGCTCGGCCAGCGCTACGAGTCGAGCGCCGTGGTGGCCGACGGGACGCCGGCGCCCACGCCCCAGCGCGACCCCGAGCTGCACCACCAGCCGTCGACCCACCCGGGCAGTCCGCTCCCCCACGTCTGGCTCGGCCTGGGCACCCAGGACGTGTCCACCCTCGACCTCTGCGACTACGGGCGGTTCACCCTCGTCACCGGCGCGGACGGCGCGGCCTGGACCGAGGCCGCCACCGCCGTGAGCGAGCGCTTCGGGGTGGAGGTCCGGCCGTTCTCCGTGGCCCTCGGCCAGGAGCACAACGACGTCTACGGCCACTGGACGGCCCGGCGAGAGGTGACCGACCGAGGCTGCGTGCTCATCCGGCCCGACCGCTTCGTAGCCTGGCGCAGCCACGACCGACCCGACGATCCGACCGCCGCCCTCGCTGCGGCGATGGGCCAGGTCCTCCACCGTCGAACCGACTCCACGACCGAACCGAGGGAGCACCGTGAGCACCGACCACCCGACCGATCCGAGCTTCACCTGGGATCCCGACCACCTGGCGTTCGCCCGTGACCACCTGTGGGCCGTGCTCGCCACCGGCCGGGCCGACGGCTCGCCCCAGCAGTCGATGGTGGGCTACCTCGTCGACGACGCCGGCCGGCTGCTGGTGTCGGCCAAGACCTACACCGCGAAGTGGCGCAACGCCGTGCGCCAGCCCCGGGTGAGCCTCACCGTCCCCGACGGCCGGGCGCACCTGGTGGTCTACGGGTCCGCCGAGGCGATCGACACCGACCCGTTGCGGGCCGAGCTCACCGCCGACCTGTTCGCCGCGCTCGGCTTCGCCCCCGAGCGCCCCGACCCGGCCACCATCGTCGAGCTCCTCGACCAGCAGCAGCGAACGGTCCTGCGGATCACGCCCACCAAGGTGCTGTTCCAGGCGTAGCCGCTCGCCGATGGCGATCGTCCGGACCGATTGAGGTACATCCCTTGCTTTCATAAGGTCACGCCCTTACGGTGGGGCCGTGACCGACGCCGCCACCCGGATGATCGACGCGGCCGAGCGCATCGCCGCCGAGCGCGGGCTGGCCGCCACCACGATCCAGGCCGTGCAGCACGAGGCCGAGCAGCGCAACAAGTCGGCCGTGCAGTACCACTTCGGCGATCGGCAGGGTCTGCTGGACGCGGTGGTCCGGGTCCGCATGGCTCCGGCGAGCGACCGGCGGACCGAGATGCTGCTCGAGCTCGGCGCCGACGCGTCGATCCGAGACCTCGTTGCGGTGCTGGTCGTCCCGCTCGTGGAATCGGTGCTGGCTCGACGGCCCAGCTACTGGGCCCGGTTCCTGCTCCAGACCATCAGCGACCCGAGCTCGGGACCGGCCACCATCGGCCACATCGACGATCGAGCCCTGCAGGTCGCCCAGGCGCGGCTGCTCGAGCGGCTGGACCACCTCCCGCCCTCGCTGCGACAGCTCCGGGTGCAGGCCGTGTTCGGCTACGCCTGCGTGGTCCTCGCCGCCCACGAGGTCGGCAACCTGCCGAAGGCCCCGTCCGACGTGCTCGCCACCGAGCTGGTGGACGCGTGCTGCGGCCTCGTCACCGCACCTTCCACCGCCCCGCACCCCGAGGAGCCCAGCCATGGGTGATCTGCACCCCAAGCCCGCCCACCCGTCCACCACGGCTCGCAACGCCACCTTCGCCGAGCGGCTGCCCCTCGCCGAGCAGGCCGACGTCGAGCGCGCATCGCGCGGGCTCGTGGCCCAGCACCCGACCGGGGTGGTGGAGGGCCCGCTCTTCCCGGCCTGGGACGTGCATCGCTACGACTTCATCCGGGACCAGGACGAGGCGCCGGACACGGTCAACCCGAGCCTGTGGCGCCAGGCGAAGATCAACTGCATCCACGGCCTGTTCCAGGTGGCCGAGGGGGTGTGGCAGGTGCGGGGCTACGACATCTCCAACATCACCTTCATCCAGGGCGACACCGGCTGGATCGTGATCGACCCGCTCATCTCCGTGGAGACGGCGGCCATGGCCCTCGAGCTCGCCGACGAGCACCTCGGCGCCCGACCGGTGGTGGCGGTCATCTACACCCACAGCCACGCCGATCACTTCGGCGGCGTGCTCGGCGTGACCACCCAGGACGACGTCGACGCCGGCCGGTGTCGCATCATCGCCCCGGCCGGGTTCCTCCACGAGGCGGTCAGCGAGAACGTGATCGCCGGGCCGGCCATGCTCCGGCGCGCCCTCTACATGTTCGGTCCGCTGCTGCCGCCCGGTCCCCGGGGGCAGGTCGACGCCGGCCTCGGCAAGACCACGGCGATGGGAACCGTGAGCCTGGTGGCCCCCACCGAGGACATCACCCACACCGGCCAGGAGCTGGTGATCGACGGCGTCCGGGTCGTGTTCCAGATGACGCCCGAGGCCGAGGCCCCGGCGGAGATGAACTTCCACTTCCCCGACCTGCGACTGCTGTGCATGGCCGAGAACTGCACCCACACCATGCACAACCTGCTGACGCCACGAGGCGCGCTCGTGCGCGATGCGCTGGCGTGGAGCAAGTACATCCACGAGGCCATCGAGCTGTTCGCCGACGAGACCGACACGTGCTTCGCGAGCCACCACTGGCCTCGCTTCGGCGCCGACGACGTGCGGGCGTACCTGACCCAGCAGCGCGACCTGTACCGGTGGCTGCACGACCAGACGATGCGCCTGGCCAACAAGGGGCTCACGATGGTGGAGATCGCCGAGGAGCTCGACCTGGCGCCCGAGCTCGAGCAGCAGTTCCACGTGCGCGGCTACTACGGCACGGTCAACCACAACGTGAAGGCGATCTACCAGCGCTACCTCGGCTGGTTCGACGGCAACCCGGCCAACCTGCACCCCCACACCCCCGAGCGCACCGGCACGAAGCTGGTGGAGTACATGGGCGGACCCGACGCCGTGCTCGAGCGGGCCCGGGCCGACTTCGACGCCGGCGACTTCCGGTGGGTGGCCCAGGTCGTCAACCACGTGGTGTTCGCCCACCCCGACCGGGAGGACGCCCGGCTGCTCCAGGCCGACGCCCTCGAGCAGCTCGGCTACCAGGCCGAGTCGGCGGTGTGGCGGAACTTCTACCTCTGCGCCGCCAGCGAGCTCCGCCACGGCCACGCGAGCCTGGGGCAGGCACCGCTCGGCGGGCTCGCCCCGTCGATGACCACCGAGATGCTCTTCGACGCCATCGCCGTGCGCCTCGTCCCCGATCGCCTCGCCGGCCTCTCGGGAGCCATCAACTGGACCATCGCCGACCGGGGCGAGCGCCACGTCGCCGGCATCTCCAACCGGACGCTGTTCCACACCGCCGGCCGCCACGCCGACGACGCCCTCGCCACGGTCACGTGCCCGTCGGCCGACCTGATCCGTCTGGCCGACGGCCAACTCGACCCCGACTCCTTGGTGGTGGACGGCGACCGCACCGTGGTGGACGCGCTCGTGGCGGCGGTGGACACGTTCGACCGGATCTTCCCGATCGTGACCCCCTAACCCGTCGCGTCCTCGCCTCCCGGTTCGCCCCAACCGCCGCCACCCGGCGTGCGCATCCTGACGACGTCGCCCGCGGCGAGGTGGATCGTGCACTTGTCGGGGAGGCGCTCGGCCCGACCCTCGTGGCCGCCGGGGAGCAGCCAGTTCTCCCCCACGGCACCGGGCTCGCCACCGGCGAGGCCCCACGGCGGGGATTCCCGCCGCTCGGTGATGAGCGACAGCGTCACGGGCTCGAGGACCTCGAGGTCGCGTTCGATGCCCTCGCCCCCCGGCGCCGCGCCCGCCCCGCCGCTCCCCCGCCGGAGCGCGTAGCGCAGCACCCGCACCGGGAACGCCCGCTCGAACGCCTCTGTCGGCGTGTTTCGCGTGTTGGTCATGGCGGTGTGGACGCCGCTCATGCCCGGCAGGGGCACTGCGCCGGCGCCCGATCCGGGCCGGGGCGGGCGACCGCCCTGGCCGCCGGCCACGGTCTCGTAGGACACCCAGCCGGCCCCGCCGAGCAGCAGGTTGTTCATGGTCCCCTGCGACGCCGCCGGCACCCGCTCGGGCACCACCTGGGCGAGGGCGCCGAGGCACACGTCGGCCACCCGCTGGCTCCCCTCGACGTTGCCGGCGCCCACGGCGGCGGGGAACCGAGCCGCCACCACGGTGCCCGCCGGCGCCACCACGCGCACCGGCGCCAGCGCGCCGCCGTTGGCCGGGATGGTCGGGTCGAGCACCGAGCGGAGCGCCCACGCCACCGCGCTCACGGTGACCGCCTCCACCGCGTTCACGTTGCCGCGGCGCTGGGGATCGGTGCCGGTGAAGTCGAAGGTGACCGACTCGCCGGCCACCGTCAGGGCGAGGCGGATCGTGGTGGGAACCTGCTGGTCGGGGTTCGGGCCGAAGCTGTCGAGCACGTCCTCGAAGCGCCACGACCCGTCGGGCAGGTCGGCCAGGGCGGCGCGCATCCGCCGATCGCCGTAGGCCACCACCTCCTCCAGGGGGTGGTGGGCCAGCGCGGCGAACCGCTCCACGCCGAGGCGGTTGGCGCCCACCTGCGCGTCGAGGTCGCCGGCGCGCTCGGCGGGCGTCCGGGACGACGCGGCCACGATGGCCGCCACCTCGGGCGTGAGCAGCACGGGCGGGATGCGCAGGCCCTCCTGCTGGATGTCGGTGGCGTCGGCGGGGAGGGAGCCGGGCGCGGCGCCACCGAGGTCGGCGTGGTGGGCCCGGTTGGCCACCCACCCCACGAGCCGGGCGGGCGTCCCGGCGAACACCGGGGCCACGAGGGTCACGTCGTTGAGGTGCGTGCCGCCGGCGAAGGGGTCGTTGAGGATCACCTGCTGCCCGGGCTCCACGCGGTCGCCCAGCGCGGCGATGGCCGCGGCCACCGACGCAGGCATCGAGCCGAGGTGCACGGGGATGTGCTCGGCCTGCACCAGCAGCGTGCCGTCGGCGGTGAACAGGGCGGCCGAGCAGTCGGCCCGCTCCTTGATGTTGGGGCTGAACGCGGCGCGCCGCAGCACCTCCCCCACCTCGTGGGCCACGCCCGAGAGCCGGGCGATCAGGACCGCCAGGTCGGCCGGATCGAGCGGCGACCGCCCGCTCACGCCGCCCCCACCCGCGTGAGCACGAGCGCGCCGCTGTCGACGTGGGGATCGGCCCGCCACCCGGGGGCCACCCAGATCGTGCAGTCGGGCTCGGCCACCACGGTCGGGCCGACCACAGCCGAGCGCTCCACCACCGGCAGGTCGGCGGGCGACAGCGGCGCCGCCACCCGAGCGGTGGCCCGCAGCGCCACCACCTCCACCGGCGTGCCCGGTCGGTCGTAGCCGTTGCGACGCCGGTGCTCGGCGGCGAAGTCGGCCACCGACGCCACCCGGAGCTCGTGGCTCTGGCCCTCGTAGCGGCACTCGACCTCGGTGGCCACCACGGCACCGGGGACCGCGGCGGCCGCCACCTCGGCCAGGTCGGCCAGCGCCGCCTCCAGGCCGGTGTGGTCCACCCCGCCCGGCCAGGTGCGGACCACGTCGTGCTGGCGCGGCGCGGTCAGGCACCCCACGGCCGAGAGCACGCCCGCCCGCGCCGGCACCACCACCGCGGCCATGCCCAGCGCGTCGGCGATGGCGCAGGCGTGGAGCGGTCCGGCGCCGCCGAAGGCCACCAGGGCCAGGCCCGAGGGGTCGACCCCTCGGGCCACGGTGACCGCCCGCACCGCCTCCTCCATGGCCGCGTCGACCACCCGCAGCACGCCCTCGGCGGTGACCCCGGCGCGGTCGAGAGCCGCCGAGGCCGCGCCCGCGTCGAGCTCGCCGATGCCCGGGAGCGCCACCCCGTGGGGCAGCCGACCGGCCACCAGGTTGGCGTCGGTGACCGTGGGTTCGGTGCCCCCGTGGCCGTAGCAGGCGGGGCCGGGGACGGCGCCGGCGCTCCGGGGGCCCACCGTGAGGGCGCCGCCCGGGTCGAGCGCGGCCACCGAGCCCCCACCAGCGCCGATCGTGTGCACGTCGAGCGACGGCTGGCGGATCGGGAAGCCACCCACCGACCGCTCCCCTGCCGGCGCCGGCCGGCCGTCGAGCACGAGGCAGACGTCGGTGCTGGTGCCGCCCATGTCGAAGGTGACGGCGTCGGGGTAGCCCGCCGCCTGCGCCGCGGCCGCGGCGGCGGCCACGCCCCCCGCCGGCCCCGAGAGGAGCAGCGCCACGGGCACCTCGGCGGCTTCGGCCACCGGCACCAGGCCACCGGCCGAGGAGAGCACGAGCACCTCGTCGGCGGCGTCGGCCAGCCCGCCCAGGTAGGTCCGGCACGTGGGTCGCAGGTAGGCGTTCACCACGGTGGTCACGGTGCGCTCGTACTCGCGGAACTGCGGCGACACGTCGGCCGACGCCGACACGTCGAGCCCCCGGCTGCCCAGCACCTCGGCCACCGCCCGCTCGTGCGACGGATCGAGGTCGCTGTGGAGCAGGCACACCGCCACCGACTCCACGCCGTCGGGGACGTCGGGCACCCCATCGGCGGGCACCGGCTCGAGCTCGGCCCCGGAGCCGTCGAGCCGGCCGCCCACCTCCAGCCGCAGGGCCCGCGGCACCAGCGGCTCGGGGCGGTCGGCCCAGGGGTCGTAGAGGGAGGGCCGGTCCTGCCGGGCGATCTCGATCACGTCGGCGAACCCGGCGGTGGTGACCAGGGCGACGGTGGCCCCGCGCCGCTCGAGGAGGGCGTTGGTGGCCACGGTGGTGCCGTGGGCGAGCGTGGTCGGGCGTTCCGGGCCGTGGTCGCCCGCCACGAGCGCGGCCCCCGAACGCACCGCCTCCCCCGGGTCGTGCGGCGTGGACGGCACCTTGGCGATGCGCCCGTCGGCGGCCACGACGTCGGTGAACGTGCCACCGGTGTCGACCCCCACGCGCATGGCGGCGACGCTACCGCCGCCCTGCGGAGCCTCGGCTCACCCGGTGGTGAGGCCGCACTCCTTCTCGACGTAGGCCCCGATGCGGTCGCTGGCGGCCCGGAACTCCTCGGAGTCGGCGTCGCCGCTGAACGCCGACTGCGCGAGCTTGGCCGCGTCCTCGTAGCTGTCCATGTCCTGGATCTTCTCGTAGTTCGACGAGGCGAACTCGGCGAGGACGTCGAGGTCGTCGGCGATGGCGGCGGGCGCGTCGTCCTGCAGCTGGCCGTAGAGGCTGTCGAGCGAGCGGAAGAGCTGCTTGAGGCTCGCGAGCAGCGCGTCGGGCGACGTGTCGCTGGTGGTGTCGCCGAAGATGTCGTCGCTCATGCCCTCGAGCTGCTTCGCCTTGGCGCAGAAGTCGCCGGAGAGCTCGACGTCACCGCCACCGCCGCCCCCGCCTCCGCCGGTGGTGGTGTCGGGCGCGTCGCCCCCCTCGGTGGTGTCGGGCGCGTCGTCGCCCGCCTGGGTGGTGGTGGAGCGATCCGACGCGCCCTGCTCGGTGGTGGTGGTCTTGGGAGCCGCGCCATCGGAGCCGTCCGACGAGCTGCACCCCACCACGGACGTGAGGGCGACCAGGACCGCGGCGGCGGTGACGAGGGGACGGGACAACGGGGCCTCCAGGGGGCGTGGTCGAGGTGACGCTAGAGGGTGCTCAGCCGAGCAGGGGCACCAGGACGGCGCCGAGCACGCCCAGCACCAGGATGGCCACGAGCACCATGGCCACGATCCGCGTCGCTCGGGGGTTCATCGACCGCTCACGGGTGCAGCACCACGAGCGCTGGGCCGAGCTGGGCGTCGAGGTCCTTGTGCAGGCGCGCGTAGCGGGCGTCGTCCTCGTCCCACACCAGGATCGCCTCGTCGGCCGCCCGGGCGAGCCAGGAGTCGCGCCGCGCCATCGCCTTGGCGAAGCCCTCCCGGTCCGCCGGCTGCTTCTTCTCCAGCGTGACGACCTCCCGCGCGCGCCCGAGCAGGTCGACGACGCGGGCCTGATCGCTGCCGGGCATGCGCAGGTGCGGGTCGGGGAACGGGAGCACGGCCACGTACGGTACGTCGGCCCGGATCGCCGCCTCGGCCGCCACCCGCTCGGCCCCCTCCCGCAGCCCGGTGACCACCACGAGGTCGTCCGACAGCGTGGCCTGGGCGGCGAAGATCTCGGCCAGGCGGTCACGGGCGCGATCGAGCGCCTCCCCCGCCAGCTCGGGCGGCCGCTGGCCGAGCACCAGCAGCAGGTAGCCCTCGGGGATGCGCCCATCCCGACGCCGGCGCTCGGCGCGCTGCTCGTCGGCCGGCAGCTCGGCCAACCGTGCCCCACCGCCGCCGGAGCCGGAGCCCGTCGCGGTCGATCCCCCGCTGGTTCGGTGGAGGTCCCGCTGCTCCACGGCGAGCAGGTCCACCAGGTCGTTCATGGCGTCGCCCGAGTGGCCCTTCACCCACTCGAAGCGCACCTCGTGGGCGCGCTCGGTGGCCAGGGCCACCAGCGGCTCCCAGATCTCCCGGTTCTTCACCGGCTGGCCGGCCTTGGTCTTCCAGCCGTTGCGCCGCCACCCGTGCGACCACTTCTCGAGGCCGTCCTTCACGTAGGTGGAGTCCATGACCACCACCAGCGGTCCCGGGTTGGCCTCGAGCGCCCGCAGCACGGCGGTGAGCTCCATCCGGTTGTTGGTGGTGGCCGCCTCGCCACCGCTGTCGAAGTGGGTGGGTGACGACGCCCACGCCCACCCCCCCGGTCCCGGGTTCCCGCTGCAGGCCCCGTCGGTGAAGACGCGGAGGGGGCCGTCGGCGGACATCGGGCCAGCTTGTCAGCTGCTGGCGCCGCCCGGTTCCAGGTGCCCACCGGCGAGTACGAGCGAGCGGTCGGCACGGGCGTTGAGCCGCGGGTCGTGGCTCACGGCGAGGACGGTCACCTCGGACGTGGCCTGGAGGTCGGCGAACAGGTCGAGCACCGACCGGGCGGAGTCGTCGTCGAGGCTGCCGGTGGGCTCGTCGGCGAGCAGCACCGGGGGCCGGTTGGCCAGCGCCCGGGCGATGGCCACGCGCTGGCGCTCGCCACCCGACATGGTGGGCGGCCGGGAACGGGCACGATGCGCGAGGCCCACCTGGTCGAGCAGCTCCGCCACCCGACGCCGGCGGTCCTGGCGGTGCAGCCCCGTGCCGAACAGCGCCATGGCGACGTTCTCCTCCGCGGTGAGGCGCGGGATCAGGTCGTGGAGCTGGAAAACCAGGCCCACCGTGGAGCGCCGGTAGCGCGTGAGCCGGTCGAGGTGGGCCACGTCCTGGCCGCACACCGTGATCGTGCCGGCGTCGGGACGATCCAGGGCGCCGAGCAGGTGCAGCAGCGTCGACTTGCCGGCGCCCGACGGGCCGGTGATGGTGACGAACTCGCCCACGGCCACGTCGAACGACACGTCGTCGAGCACGGCGGTGTCGCCGAAGCGCCGCACCACGTGGCGCACCGCGATCGCCGGGTCACTCACGCCGCATCGCCTCCAGGGGCGACAGGAACGCCGCCCGCAGCGCCGGGTACGCGGAGCCGAGGAACGCCACCACGAAGGCGAACACGAGCGACCGCCCGAAGATCGATGCCTCGTAGATCGGGTGGAACACGCCGCGGAGCGCGCTCAGGTGCTGGAGCACGTTGATGGCCGCCCACCCGAGCAGGAGGCCGACGAGGGCGCCCACGAAGCTGACCACGAGGGCCTCGCCGAGCACGAGGGCCATCACCCGTCGGCGGGACCAGCCGATCGACCGCAGCACGCCGAACTCCCGGATGCGTTCGAAGAACGAGAGCAGGGACGTGTTGAGCACGCCGCTGATGGCGATGACGGCGGCGAGGATCGCGCCGCCGGTGTTGGCGGCGCCGATGAGCACGAGCGTGTTGTCCACCAGGCCGTAGTCGGCCTCGCTGGCCACGCCGGCCAGCTGCGGGAACCGCTGGTCGATGCGGCGGCGCACCACGTCGACCGAAGCGCCCGGCGCCACCTTCACGAACCCGAGCGTGACGAAGCCGGCCTTGGTGTAGCGACCCTGCAGCACCGGCAGCGGGAACATCATCGTGGCGTTCCCGAACGACACGTTGGTGCGGTAGAGGCCCGTCACCCGGTACCGGTGGCCGTCCATGGTGAGCTCGTCGCCCACCCGCTTGTGGATGGCCTGGGCGAGCTCGTAGCCGAGCATCACCTCGTCCGACGCGGTGGCGCGGTAGGACCGGCCCTCGAGCAGCACCACCCCGAACCGCTCCTGCGCGGCGGGGTCCAGGCCCACCTGGATCACGCCCGGGTTGGCGGCGTCGTAGCGATCGAGCTGCACGAGCGCACCGATGGAGGCCTCCACGCCGGGGACCTTGCCGATGGCCTCGATGTCGGCGGTGGAGATCGTGGAGTTCAAGACGTTGTCGACGTGGCGCTGGGCCACGGTGAGGTCTGCGTTGCCCACGGTGAGGATGCCGGTGGCCGACGCCTTCAAGCTCGAGGTGAGCGTGCCCAGCGCCACCACCGCCATGACGGCGATGGCCACGGCGGCGCCCGTGAGGGTGGCGCGCAGGCGGCGGGCGCCCACGTTCCGCACGATCAACCCGATGAAGGTCACCGGCCCCCCTCTCGCCGAAGGTCCGCGTCGACCCTACCGAGCGCGCGCCGGTGCGATGCCGCGCCCGGGCGGGCAGCATGAGGGGCATGGACAGCGACGACTCCTACGTGGACCAGCTCCCCGACCGGGACCCCGCCGAGACCGTCGAATGGCTCGACTCGCTCGACGCCGTGGTGTCCCACCACGGCGCGCGCCGCGCCGAGTACCTGATCCAGCGCCTCCTCGACCGCGCCCACGAACTGGGCGTGGGCATCCCGGCCACGGTCCGCACCCCGTACGTGAACACGATCCCGCTGGTGGACGAGCAGGCCGAGTACTGGTTCCCCGGCGACATCGACCTCGAGCGCCGCATCCGGGCCTTCATCCGCTGGAACGCCGCGGTCATGGTGGTGAAGGCCAACGCCGCCGCCGAGGGCATCGGCGGCCACCTCGCCACGTTCGCGTCCTCGGCGGCGCTCTACGACGTGGGGTTCAACCACTTCTTCCGCGGCAAGGACGACGGCACCGCCGGCGACGCCGTCTACGTGCAGGGCCACGCCGCACCCGGCATCTACGCCCGTGCCTTCCTCGAGGGCCGCATCACCGAGGGCCAGCTCGACGGCTTCCGTCGGGAGATCGCCGGCGAGGGGCTCACCAGCTACCCCCACCCCCGGCTCATGCCCGACTTCTGGGAGTACCCCACGGTCTCCATGGGCCTCGGCCCGATCAATTCGCTCTACCAGGCGCGGTTCAACCGCTACCTCCACCACCGCCACCTCGACGACACCTCGGCCAGCCGCGTCTGGTGCTTCGTGGGCGACGGCGAGACCGACGAGCCCGAGACCCTCGGGGCCATCTCCCTGGCCGGGCGGGAGCGCCTCGACAACCTGATCTGGGTGGTCAACTGCAACCTGCAGCGCCTCGACGGCCCGGTGCGCGGCAACGGCAAGGTCATCCAGGAGCTCGAGGCGGTCTTCCGCGGCGCCGGGTGGAACGTGATCAAGGTGATCTGGGGCTCGGCCTGGGACGACCTGCTCGCCCGCGACGTCGACGGCGTGCTGCTCCAGAAGATGAACGAGACCGTCGACGGCGAGTTCCAGCGGTACTCCGTCGAGGACGGCGCCTACATCCGCGAGCACTTCTTCGGCCCCGACCCGCGCCTGCGAGCCCTGGTCGACCACCTCTCCGACGACGACCTGCGCTGGCTCCCGCGCGGCGGCCACGACTACCGCAAGCTCTACGCCGCGTACCGGGCGGCCGCCGAGCACCGCGGCGCCCCCACGGTCATCCTGGCCAAGACCATCAAGGGCTGGACGCTCGGCACCGAGGTGGAGGGCCGCAACAGCACCCACCAGATCAAGAAGATGTCCAACGAGCAGCTGCGCGTGCTGCGCACCCGCCTCAGCCTCACCGAGGAGATCCCGGAGGCGGCGCTGGCCGACGGCGCCGAGCCGCCCTACTACCGCCCGCCCGACGGCTCGCCGGCGCACACCTATCTCATGGACCGGCGGCGTCGCCTGGGGGGCTCGCTGCCCAAGCGCGTGGTGCGCACGGTGCGGCCGCTGACCCTGCCCCAGGACTCGGTGTTCGACGAGTTCCGCAAGGGCTCCGGCAAGAAGGCGGCGTCCACCACCACCGCGTTCACCCGGCTCCTGCGGGCCTTCGCACGAGACCCCGGGTTCGGCTCGCGCGTGGTGCCGATCATCCCCGACGAGGCCCGCACCTTCGGCATGGACTCGCTGTTCAAGGAGTTCGGCATCTACGCCGCCCAGGGCCAGAAGTACGAGCCCGTGGACCACGCCCTGCTGCTCTCGTACAAGGAGTCGATCGACGGGCAGCTGCTCGAGGAGGGCATCACCGAGGCCGGCGCCCTCGCGTCGTGGACCGCCGCGGCCACCGCCTACGCCACCCGGGGCGTGCCGATGGTGCCGTTCTTCATCTTCTACTCGATGTTCGGCTTCCAGCGGGTGGGGGACCTCATCTGGGCCGCCGCCGACGCCCGCGCCCGCGGCTTCCTGCTCGGCGCCACCGCCGGGCGCACCACGCTCCACGGCGAGGGCCTCCAGCACCAGGACGGCCACAGCCACCTGCTCGCGTCCACCGTGCCCACGTGCCAGGCCTACGACCCCGCCTTCGCCTACGAGACCGCCGAGATCGTGCGCCACGGCATCGAGCGCATGTACGGCCCCGAGCCCGAGGACGTCTTCTACTACCTGACCCTCTACAACGAGAACCACCCGATGCCGGCCCTGCCCGACGGCGCGGCCGAGGGGATCGTCGAGGGCCTCTACCGATGGAAGGGTGCGCCGTCGGCCGACCACCCCCACCGCGCCACCGTGCTGTTCTCGGGTTCGGCGCACGGCGCGGCGCGCGAGGCGCGCAAGGAGCTGGCCGACCGCTGGGGCGTGGGCGCGGAGCTGTGGAGCGCCACGTCCTACAAGCGCCTCCGCGAGGACGCCATCGCCGTCGAGCGCCACAACCGGTTGCACCCCGACGGCGAACGACGGACGCCGCGGGTGACCGAGCTGCTGTCGACGTCGGCCGGGCCGATCGTGGCCGTCACCGACTTCCTGCGCGCCGTGCCCGACCAGGTGGCCCGCTGGGTGCCCGAGGGCCGCTCGTGGACGTCGCTCGGCACCGACGGCTTCGGCCGCTCCGACACCCGAGAGGCGCTACGCCGCTACTTCGAGACCGACGGCCCCCACGTGGTGGTGGCGGTGCTCGCCGCACTGGCCGCCGAGGGCGCCATCCCGGCCTCGGTGGTGGCCGACGCCATCGCCCACCACGGCATCGATCCGGACGCCGCCGTCCCGTGGCACGGTTGACGCCATGGGCACGTTGACGGGCATCGGGATCTGGTCGAGCGAGCTGCGCTACGGGGACGCCGCCGAGGCGGCTGACGCGGCCGCCGAACTCGAGTCGCTCGGGTTCACCGCGCTGTGGGTCCCCGACGTGGGCGGGCCGGTGTTCGAGTCGCTCGACAACCTGCTCGGCGCCACGAAGACCGCCACGATCGCCACCGGCATCCTCAACGTGTGGAAGCACGGAGCGACCGACGTCGGCGCCTGGTGGCCGACCGTGAGCGAGGCCGACCGGTCTCGCGTGCTCCTCGGCATCGGCGTGAGCCACGGGCCCTTCATCGGCGCCGAGTACCAGAAGCCGCTCGCCAAGGTGGCCGGGTACCTCGACGAGCTCGACGCGCTCGGCGACGGCGCGCCCCCGGCCGACCAGCGCTGCATCGCCGCCCTCGGCCCCAAGATGCTCGAGCTCGCCCGGTCGCGCACCTCCGGGTCGTGCCCGTACCTCGTGACGCCCGAGCACACCGCCCTCGCCCGGGAGGCGCTCGGCGACGCCGGCCTCTACGTCGAGCAGGGCTTCATCCTCGAATCCGACGCCGACACGGCTCGCACCATTGTCCGGGAATCGCTCGCCCACTACTTCGCCCTGCCCAACTACGTGAACAACTGGAAGCGGCTCGGCTTCACCGACCACGACGTCGAGACCCGCAGCGACCGCCTCGTCGACGCACTGGTGGCCTGGGGCGACCTCGACGCCGTCCGGGCCCGCGTCGACGCCCACCTCGACGCGGGCGCCGACCACGTGTGCCTCCAGGCCGTCGCCCCCTTCGGCGCCCCACCGCGAGAGGCGTGGCGGGCGGTCGCCCCGATCCTCGATCGCTGACCGGCGCGTAGCCTGACGCCATGCCCGAGAGCTTCCCGATCACGTTCGACGACGACGCCAACGTGCTGCTCGCCCACGATCCGCTGGCGCTGCTGTTCGGCATGCTGCTCGACCAGCAGGTGCCCATGACCTGGGCCTTCCGGTCCCCCATGGTCCTGAAGGAGCGCTTCGGCGACCGATGGTCGCCCGAGGGCATCGCCTCGATGTCCGAGGAGGACGTGGTCGAGGTCTTCTGCCGCAAGCCGGCGGTGCACCGCTACCCCGCCGCCATGGCCCGCCGCGCCCACGGCATCGCCCAGGTGATCGTCGACGAGTACGACGGCGACACCGCCGCCATCTGGACCACGGCGAAGTCGGGCAACGCGCTCTACCAGCGGGTGTCGAGCCTGCCGGGGTTCGCCGAGGAGAAGAGCCAGATCTTCGTGGCCCTGCTGGCCAAGCGCTTCGACGTGAAGCCCCGGGGCTGGAAGGCGGCGGCGGGCGCCTTCAGCGACACCCAGCCCCGCTCGGCCGCCGACGTCGACTCGCTTCCGAAGCTCCGCGAGGTCCAGGCCTGGAAGAAGGCCCAGAAGGCCGCCAAGAAGTCCAAGTCCGAGTTCTCGATGTAGCCGCGGCCCGAGTTGACCGATCGGTCAAGTTCGGGCCGTCGGGAGAACTACGGTTCGCCAACCGGACCGGGCAC
Source organism: Actinomycetota bacterium (assembly GCA_019639095.1). GTDB lineage: Bacteria > Actinomycetota > Acidimicrobiia > Acidimicrobiales > Iamiaceae > Aquihabitans. The sequence goes on along the minus strand of JAHBSN010000011.1, from coordinate 14,050 downwards.
CCGGTCCACGAAGGGACCGACATGACCACTTCGAGCCTCTCGATCGGCGATCCCGCGTTCTGGCGTCGGCCGCTGCAGGAGCGCATGGACGACTTCACGACCATGCGCGCCGAGTCGCCGTTCACGCGCTCGGAGATCCCCAACCTCCTCACGGGCGAGATGGACGAGTTCTTCGCCGTCACCCGCCACGCCGAACTCACCGAGATCAGCCGGCGACCGCTCGACTTCTGCTCGGGCCAGGGCTCCACCAACATCTCCGACATGCCGGCGGAGGCGCTCGAGTTCTTCGGCTCGTTCATCGCCATGGACGACCCCCGCCACGCTCGCCAGCGCGGCATCGTCGCCCGATCGTTCACGCCGCGTCGGCTGCAGGGGGTGCTCGACTCGGTCGAGACGATCTGCACCGAGGTCATCGACGGGTTCTGCGAGCAGGGCGAGGTCGACCTCGTGGAGGCCTTCTCCCAGCCGTTCCCGCTGCTGGTCATCTGCGACATGATGGGGATCCCCCGCAGCGAGTTCGACACGGTGCTCCGGGCCACCAACGTCATCCTCGGCGGCGGCGACCCCGAGATGATGGGCGTGCCGGCGGAGGCCTTCACGCCGGGAGCGGTCGACGTCGCCACGCTCACCAGCGCCCTCTTCGGCGCCGGCATCGAGCTGATCGGCCTCATGAACGAGCTGGCCGAGTTCCGGCGCACGCACCCCACCGACGACCTCACCTCGGCCCTGGTGAACGCCGAGGTCGGTGAGGAGATGCTCGCCCCCGAGGAGATCGGCCCGTTCTTCATCCTCCTCGCCGTGGCCGGCAACGACACCACGCGCACGGCCACGAGCCACGGCATGCACTTCCTGTCCCAGCACCCCGACCAGCGCCGCATCTGGCAGGACGACCTCGCCGGCACCACCGGGACCGCCGTCGAGGAGATCGTGCGCATGGCCTCGCCGGTCACCTTCATGCGGCGCACCGCCACCCGAGACCTCAGCCTGTCGGACCACGACATCTCCGAGGGCGACAAGATGATCCTCTTCTACGGGGCCGCGAACCGCGACCCTCGGGTGTTCGACGATCCGGAGCGGTTCGACGTCCGCCGAGACCCGAACCCCCATGTGGGCTTCGGCGGCCCCGGCCCCCACTTCTGCTTGGGGGCGCACCTCGCCCGCCGGGAGCTGTCGGTGGCGTTCGACCGGCTGCTGACCCGTCTCCCCGACATCGACCTGACCGACGACCCGACCTACCTCGACGCCCTCGGCGTGCCGCTCGTGGGTGGCATCAAGCGCCTGCCGGTCTCGTTCACGCCGACGGCCAAGGTCGGCTCGGCCTGAAGCCTGCTCAGAGGTACTCGCACAGGTAGGCCGTGGGGGCGGCCACCTGGAGGTCGAAGCCGCTGGAGCCGGGCACCTCGAACGACGTGCCGGCGGCGAAGGTCTGCCACCCGTCGACGCCCGGCAGGCGCACCACGAGCTCGCCCTGCACCACGGTCATGCGCTCGGGCGCGTCGGTGCCGAAGTGGTACTCGCCGGCCGCCATCACCCCCACGCTCGCGCGGGCGTCGTCTCGCTCGAACCCGATGCTCTGCACGGCGTCGTCGAAGTAGGTGTTGTGGGTGAGGGCCATGGGCGGCGATGGTGGCAGGTGGGCCAAGCTGGCCGCCAACGCCACCCCCTCCGAGGATCGCCCCGTGCCCCCGATCGCCTGGCCCGTCACCACCGCTCGTCTGTCGCTGCGGCCGGCCACCGCCCACGACGCCGAGGCGGTGTGGGCCTTCCGCCGCCTCCCCGAGGTAGGCCGCTGGATGACCCGAGCGCCCGAGACGTTCGAGGCCTTCGCGGCCGTGTTCGTCGAGCCCGAGTACCTGGCCAAGACGATCGTGATCGAGCTCGACGGGAAGGTCGTCGGCGACCTCATGCTCTCGATCGACACGCCGTGGGCCCAGGCCGAGGTGGCCGACCAGGCCGTCGGCGTGCAGGCCGAGCTGGGCTGGGTGCTGGACCCGGCGCACCACGGGCACGGCTACGCCACCGAGGCGGTGGCCGAGCTGGTGCGGATCTGCTTCGAGGACCTCGGCCTGCGCCGGGTGACCGCCGAGTGCTTCGAGGCCAACGACGCGTCGTGGCGGCTCATGGAACGGCTCGGCATGCGCCGCGAGGCCCACTCGGTGCGCAGCGGCCTCCACCGCTCCGGCGAGTGGCTCGACGGCCTGGCCTACGCCCTCCTCGCCGACGAGTGGCGGGCTGCCCGCACCCGAACCTGACCTGGATTCCTGTCGATTCGGCTCGCCAGGCGGACCGAATCGACAGGAATTCGGCGAGGGACCTCAGGCTCGGGCTGCGGCCACCGATCGGGCGACGTCGGCGGTCACGAGGTCGGCGTTGATGGCGATGGCGGCAGCCGAGCCGGCGCCGGCGGCGGTGATCACCTGGGCGCGAGGGTCGGCCACGTTCCCGGCCGCCCACACGCCGGGCACGCTGGTGGCGCCCATGCGGTGGGTGGCCACGAGCACGCTCGGCTCGACGTCGCACCCGAGCCCGGCGAGCAACCCGTCGGCGTGGGGCACGATGCGGGGGCGCACGAACACCGCGGTGCGGCGCACCGTCCGCCCGTCCTCCAGCTCGACCCCGGCGAGGCGGTCGCCCTCCACCACCAAGCGGGCGACGTGGCCCTCCACCACCGGCACCGAGCACGCCGCGAGCTGCTCCCGCTCCTCGGCGGCGAGCTCGTGGGTGTGGGCGAGGAAGACCACGTCGTCGGACCACTGGCGCAGCAGCAGCGCGTGGTCCACCGAGCCGGCGAACCCGCCCAGCACCGCCAGCGGCTGGTCGCGCACCTCCCACCCGTGGCAGTAGGGGCAGTGCAGGAGGTCCCGCCCCCACCGCTCGCGCACGCCGGGCACCTCGGGCACGTCGTCGCGCACGCCGGTGGTCACCAGCACCCGGCGACCGACGACCACGTCCCCCGAGGCGAGCTCCACGTCGAACGACGGCTCGCCGTCGACCGCTCCGGCGGGCCGCAGCCCCACCACCGCGTCGACCACGAGGTCCACGCCGTAGCGGGCGATCTCCTCCCGGCCGGCCGCCAGCAGCTCCGACGGTGGCATGCCGTCTCGGGAGAGGTAGCCCTGCATGTGGGCGGCCGGCGCGTTGCGGGGTGCACCGGCATCCACCACGAGCACCCGCCGCCGAGCTCGGCCCAGCACCAGTGCGGCGCTCAACCCCGCCGCGCCGCCCCCCACGATCACCACGTCGTACGCCGTCGTCGCCATCTGCGATCACCTCCGGACCACAGCGTCGGCCCGACCCGCCGATCCGGCAACCGAGCGTTGCCGTTTCCGGGACGACGTGGTCGAATGCCGCCCGTGGGGGCATCTGCGTCGCTCGAGGCCGTGCTGGCGGAGGTGGGCCCCCGGTTGCGGCGGCTGCGCCACGAGCGCGGGCTCTCGCTCGCCGAGCTCGCCGCCGCCACGGACATCTCCAAGAGCACGCTGTCCCGGCTGGAGTCGGGCCAGCGCAAGCCCAGCCTCGAGCTGCTGCTCCCGATCGCCGCCGCGCACCAGGTGCCCCTCGGCGACCTGGTGGGCGCGCCCGAGGTGGGCGACCCGCGGGTGCGGTTCGTGCCCCAGGATCGCAACGGCCGGACGGTGGTCCCCCTCACCCGCCACGACGGCGGCATCCAGGCGTGGAAGGTGATCATCGAGCCGGCCGCCGACGAGCCCCGGCTGCGCATCCACGAGGGCTACGAGTGGCTGTACGTGCTGGCCGGCGAGCTGCGCCTCGTGGTGGCCGATCGGGACCTCGTCCTGGGTCCGGGCGAGGTGGCCGAGTTCGACACGGCGGTGCCCCACTGGTTCGGGGCGGCCGGAGCCGAGCCGGTCGAGGTCCTCAGCCTGCTCGGCGAAGCCGGCGAGCGGATCCACCTGCGGGCCGCGCCGCGCCACAGGCCGGCCCGTCGGTGACCGAGCCCACGCCGATCCTCGGCACCAAGCTCCACCCCCCGCGGCGCCGGCGGGCCCTCGTGGCGAGGCCTCGACTCGCCGGGCCGGCCGCGGGCGCCCACCCGGCCAAGCTCACCCTCGTGTCGGCCCCCGCCGGGTTCGGCAAGACCACCCTGGTGGCCGACTGGTTCGGCGACGGCGCGTCCACCGCGTGGGTGGCGCTCGACGCCCGCGACGACGACCCCGGCCGGTTCTGGACCTACGTGGCGGCCGCCCTGGCCACCGTCGTGCCCGACCTGGAGGACCTCGTCGAGTCGCTCCGGGTGCCCCAGCCTCCGGTGGACGGCGTCGTCGACCACCTGCTCAACGCGCTGGCCGAGCACGGGTCCGACGTCGTCCTGGTGCTCGACGACCTCCACGTGGTCCAGAGCCCGGAGGTCCACGACGCGCTGGCCCTCCTGCTCGAGCACCTGCCCCCGCAGGTGCACGTGGTCGTCGCCACCCGCGCCGATCCGCCCCTACCGCTGGCCTCGATGCGGGCGAGGGGCGACCTGCGAGAGGTGCGCGCCGCCGACCTCCGGTTCACCGCGGCGGAGGCCGCCGCCTACCTCAACGACGCCATGGACCTGGCGCTCACCGCCGCCGACGTCGAGGTGCTCGAGGCCCGCACCGAGGGCTGGATCGCCGCGCTCCAGCTGGCGGCGCTGTCGCTGCAGGGCCGGGCGGACCCGGCGGCGTTCGTGGCCGAGTTCGCCGGCGACGACCGCTTCATCCTCGACTACCTGGCCGACGAGGTGCTCGAGCGCCAGCCCCCCGAGGTGCGGGACTTCCTGCTCGACACGTCGGTGCTCGGCTCGTTCACCGCCGAGCTCTGCGCCGCCGTCACCGGCCAGCCCGATGCCCGGGCCACCCTCGATCGGCTCGACCGGGCGAACCTGTTCCTCGTGCCGCTCGACGACCGGCGCACCTGGTACCGGTACCACCACCTCTTCGCCGACGTCCTGCGGGCTCGGCTCCGTGCCGACCACCCCGACCGGGTGGCGGGCCTCCACCGCCGCGCCAGCGAGTGGCACGCCGCCCACGGCGACGGCCACGAGGCGGTGGAGCACGCCATGGCGGGCGGCGACCCGGCGTGGGCGGCCGAGCTGATCGAACGGCTCGCGCCGGAGCTCCAGCGGGCCCGCCGGGAGGCCACGCTCCGACGCTGGCTCGAGGCCCTCCCCGCGGAGCTCTTCGCCGACCGCCCCGTGCTGGCCATGGACCTGGTGGGCGCCCGCATGGCCACCGGCGACGCGTCCGACGTGGACGCGCTGCTCGAGGTGGTCGACCGCTGGCTCGGCGCCGGGCCGGATGCCGACCCGCGCCCCGTGGTGCACGACCGGGCGGCCTACGACCGCCTCCCGGCGATGGCGGCGATCCATCGCGCCGGACGGTCGCTGCTGGCCGGTGACCTCGACGCCACGATCGCCCACGCCGAGTCCGTGGCCCACCTCGCCGTGTTCGACGAGCTGCACCGAGGCGCGGCGGCCGCCTTGCTCGGACTGGCGACCTGGGCCCGGGGCGACCTGGCCACCGCCCACGACCGCTACGTCGAATCGATCGAGTGCTTCGTGCGCGGGGGCTACCACCCCGACGTGCTCGGCTGCACCCTCGCCCTCACCGACATCCTCCTCACCCTCGGCCGCCTCGGCGAGGCCGATCGGGCCTTCGAGCGGGCCCTGCGCCTGGCCACCGAGGGCGCCACGCTCCGGGGCGCCGCCGACATCCACGTCGGCCTGGCCCAGGTGGCGGTGGAGCGCGGCGACCTCGACGCCGCCGCCGCCCACCTCGACGCGAGCGACCACCTCGGCCCCGGCCTCGGGCTCCCGCAGCACGCCTACCGCTCGCGGGTGGCCGCCGCCTCGCTGGCCCGCGCCAGGGGCGACCTCGATGCGGCGATCGAGCTGCTGGAGGACGCCGAGCGCCGCTACGACACCGACTACTCGCCACCGGTGCGGCCCGTGGCCGCCATGGTCGCCGCGGCGCGCGTCGAGGCCGGAGGCATCGCCGCCGGGCGCCGGTGGGCGGCCGAGGCAGGGGTGTCACCGGGCGACGAGCTGACCTACGTGCGCGAGTTCGAGCTCCTCACCCTGGCCCGCCTGTTGGTGGCCGAGTCCGAGGACGGCGACCGGGAGGCGGCGGCCACCGCCATCGACCTGCTCGATCGCCTGCTGGTGGCGGCCGACGGCGGCGGTCGGTCAGGCACCGCCATCGAGGTCCTGGTCCTGCTCGCGCGCGCCCACCGCGCCGCCGGCGACGACGCCCGGGCGAAGGCCTTCCGGACGCAGGCCGAGGACCGGGCTCGCCCCGAGGGCTACCGCCGGGTGCTGCTCGACGGGCTGGACGCCCGAGCCCGGCACGACGAACGTGGCCCGGACCCGAGCCGACGGCCGACGGGGCCCGACGAGTTGAGCGACCGCGAGCTCGACGTGCTCCGGCTGCTGCGCAGCGACCTGAGCGGCCCCGACATCGCCCGTGAGCTGCACGTGTCGCTCAACACGCTGCGCACGCACACGAAGCACATCTACACCAAGCTCGGCGCCACCAACCGCCGCGAGGCCGTGCGCCGCGCCGCCGAGCTCGGCATCTGATCCCCTCCCGCCCCGCCATGATGGGCGGGTGCGACACGTGTCCGACCACGAGCGCCGGGCGCGGCTCGGGACCCGCCACGGCCTGGCGCCCGGCTGCGAGGCCGGTTCCGTCGACGCCGCCACCCGGTCGATCGTGGCGCTCCACGCCACCGAGGCGCCCACCGTGTACCTGTCCTGCTGGGCTCGGGTGCCCGAGGTGGCGGTGGCCGACGTCGACCGGGCGATCTACGCGGACCGGAGCGTGGTCCGCCAGCTGGCGATGCGCCGGACCCTGTGGGGCTTCCCCCGGGACCTGCTGCCGGCGATCTGGCCGAGCGCCTCGGCCCGGGTGGCGGCCGTCGAGGCGGCGCGCCTGGCCAAGGACATCGTGGCCGGAGGGGTGGCGCCCGACGGCACCGCGTGGGTCGACGCCGCCGGCGCGGGCGTGCTGGCCGAGCTGGCCCGCCACCCTGGAGGCCTGCCCGCCGCCGACATCCGCCAGGCCGTGCCGATGATCGACGAGCGGTTCGAGACCAAGTGGGGCACGGTCAACTTCTCGTCGCGGGTGCTCACCGTGCTCGGCGCTCGGGCGGAGATCGTGCGAGGCGACAACGTCGGCGGCTGGCACGTCTCCCGGCCGAGGTGGACCCTCACCGAGCACTGGCTCGCCGAGGCCGGGTCGCTCGGGTCCACCGAGGGCTACCGCCGGCTCGTCGGCGCCTGGTTGCGCTCGTTCGGTCCGGGCACCGAGGACGACCTGGCCTGGTGGCTGGGCGCCGCCAAGGGGATCGTGCGGGATGCCCTCGCCGCGCTCGGCGCCGAGCCGGCCTCCCTCGACGACGGCAGCACCGGATGGCTCCTGCCCGACGACCTCGACGAGGTGGCCGCCCCCGATCCGTGGGTGGCGCTCCTGCCCGTGCTCGACCCCACGGTGATGGGCTGGAAGCAGCGCGACTTCCACCTCGGTCCCCACCGCGACGCCATCTTCGACCGCAACGGCAACGCCGGCACCACGGCGTGGGTCGACGGCCGGGTGGTGGGCTGCTGGGTCCAGGACGACACGGGCCGGGTCCGGGTGAGTCTCCTGGAACCGGTCCCCGCCCGGGCCCGCAGGGCCCTCGACGCCGAGGCCGAGCGGCTCACCGCCTGGCTCGACGGCCTCCAGGTCCCGATCATCTACAAGTCGCCCGCCATGAAGGCCGCGCTCGCCTCCTGATCGGACTCGTCGATCGGGATTCCTGTCGATTCGGCTCGCCAGGCGGACCGAATCGACAGGAATTCGGCGCCGGGCCGGCCGTCAGCGGGCCGGCCGTCAGCGGTCCGACGTCGACGGCGACGGTGGGGGTGGGAGGTGGCGGCGGCGGGCGGCCTCGATGAGGGCGGGGAGCTCCAGCGCCGCCCGGGCCGAGTTGCGCCACCACCGGGTGGGGTACGCCTCCACGAACCGCCACCCGAGACCGGCGAGGGCCAGGCGCCGATCGAGGTGCAGGTCCGGATCGCCGCCGTGCACGCAGGTCTCGAGCGCGATCGCCTCGTGGTCGTCGTCGAGCACCAGCTCCAGGGTCCACGGCCCCACCACGTAGCCGGCTCGGGTGGCCACGCCGGCCCGGGCGAGCTCGGCGCGCAGCTCGAGGGCCCACGGGTCGCGCGTGCCCGCGTCCGGGGCGGGCGACGGCGCACGGGACGCGTGGGCGAGGTAGCGCGACAGCAGCCCGTCGCCGCCGCCGTCCACCGTGGTCAGCACCACCTGACGGGTGCGGGCCCGGGTCACCATCACGTTGAACAGGTTGCGGTTCTCCACGAACGCCCGCCGTCCGCCCGGGTCGTCGGGCGAGAGGCCGAGCGCCAGGACCATGGCGTCCCGCTCGGCGCCCTGGAACCCGTGCACCGTGCCGACCCGGAGGCCCATCCGACGGATGTCGGCCTCGTCGAAGGCGGCCAGGACGGCCTGCTGGAGGGCGTCGGCGTGCTCCCGGAACGGCGTGACCAGCCCGATCGTGCTCCCGGCCGGCATCGAGAGCGATCCCAGCAGGTCGACGGCGGCGGCCACCTCGGCCGATCGCCCCGGCTCGGGCGGTGCCACCACCTCGATCACGTCCTCGCGCTCGGTGTCGGGGCGACGGGTCATGACCTGGATCCGGCTGCGGTAGAACTCGGCGATCGGGAACTCGACGAGGTGCGGCACCGACCGGTAGTGCTCCACCAGCTCGAGCACCGGCGCCACCGCCGCCGCCCGGTCGAACACCGAGTTGCGGCGCAGGTCGATGCCCGCGGCGAGGTCGCTGATCCCGTGGTCGGCCATCGCCTGGGCGATGGCCTCGTCGGCGAGGAACGACACGTGCCGGAGCTGGCGCGGGTCGCCCACCACCACCGCCCGAGCGCCGCGCAGCAGCGCCGGGGCGGCCGAGGGCTGGTCGATGTGGGCGGCCTCGTCCAGGATGACCAGGTCGAACGACGCCGCCCGAGCCGGGAGGAGGTCCTCGATGTCGCCCAGCGTGCCGATCCACAGCGGCACCGCGGCGGTGAGCGCCTCGGCGTCGATCCCCGCCAGCAGCTCGCGACGCCGGCCCCGCCCGGCGCGCAGGGCGGCCAGCAGCTCGGCCACCGAGCCGCGCGCTCGGCGGCTGCGATCCTGGCGCTCGCGGGCCGCGGCACCCACCGCGCGGTGCACGTCGTCGACCAGGTCCACCAGGCGATCCCACTCGGCGCCGAGCACGGTACCGCCCTCGGCCTCCAGCGTGAGGGCGAGGCGACGCCTCCTCGCGTGCTCGACCGCCGCCGCCACCGCCCCCGGATCGTCGACCGGTGCCCCGATCGCCGACGCCAGGGCGGCACGGGCCCGGCGGTGGCGTCGACGGCCGAACCACCCGGCGGCCGACGCCGATGCCGCCTCGGCGAGCCGATCCATCTCGGCGAGGTCGGCGCCGGGCTCGAAGGCGTTGGGCGCCACCACCCGCATCGCCGCCGCCGGGCCGCCGGCCTCCTCGGCCGCCAGCTCGACCCCGAGCACCGACCGCATGGCCGAGCGGAGCGATCGGTGGGCGGCGACCGCCCGCTCGAGCTGGGCCTCGCCGTCGCCGGCGGGCGCATCCACCAGGTGGTCGTTGAGCTCGTCGACCACCGAGGACCCGTCGACGATGTCGCCGAAGCGCAGCGCGTTGGGCCCTGGCACGCGGTGGATGAGGTCGGCGATCGCCCGGGCGGCGAAGCGGCTGCGCGTGGCGATCAGGACGCTGCGCCCCGCCGCCACGTGGTCGAGCGCCACCGCGGCCACGGCGTGGGACTTGCCCGTGCCCGGCGCGCCGGACACCACGGTCAGGGGCCGATCGCGCGCCGCCAGCACGAGGCGCTCCTGCGACGGGCTGAGCGGCAGCGGGCTGAGGACGCGCGCGTCGCTCGGCGGGTCGGCCCACCCGGCGTCGTCGTCGTCGGCGCCCATCGGTCCGTACAGCGCACCGAAGCTGGTGCGCTCCAGGCCACGCGAGCGCGACCACGCCTCGAGCGACGCCCCAACCAGCGGTCGGTTGGGCTCGGGGACGAGGTACACGGCGCCGCCGACCACGATCCGCAGGCCCACCGCGCCCACCAGGGTGGTGGGGTCGTCGGTGGAGATGGGCAGCGGCGACCCGCTCGTGAGCCCGGTGGCCCGGGCCACCTCCTGCACCCAGCGCGTGAGCGCGGGCATGCGGCGCACCATGGCCGGCGTGGCCCAGGCGCCGCGGAACGCGCCCCGACCGAACTCGGCGGCGGCCTCGAGGGCGGCCCGCTGGTCCTGGTCCTCCACCAGCGCGATGAGCTGGGCCTCGCCGTCGGCCCGGAGCCGGAGCTGGGGCGCGACCCGCTCGCCCTCCATCATCGACCGGGCGGCGGCCCGCCGAGCCGTCTCGGTGGCGAGGTGCACCGGTCGCTCGAGGAGCGGCAGCAGCACGGGGACGGTCGCCCCGTCCCGCTCGATCGATCCCGCCAGGAAGACCCAGCCCTCGCGGAGGGCCTGCACGTCCTCGTTCAGGGCGTCGAGCTTGGCCAGCCGGGTCCCCGTGGGGGCCCGGGGCACGTACAGCTCCTGGTGACCTGACGCGAACAGCGACCACGACGTGCCGAGCCACCAGAGGTCGGCGGCCCTGGCGACCTCGAGCGACACCGCCGTCCGAGCCGAGGGGGCGAGGTCCGCCCACGCGGCCAGGAGCGATTGACGGGGATCCACCGACGACGATCCTGCCACGCCGCGACAGGCGCACCGGCGGGGTCAGGCGCGGCGGGTGAGCTCCACGCTGACCTCGAGGTCCTGCGACGCGTGCCCGGCGTAGACCCCGCGGAACGGGGTGACGTCGCCGTAGTCGCGGCCGGCGGCCACCCGCACGTGGCGCTCGGCCACGGGATGGGTGCTCGTGGGGTCGGTGGGCCACACCGAACCGGTGAAGGCCGCCACCCAGGCATGGCTCTCGCCCACCAGCGGCTCGTCGAGCGGCGCCTCCCGCGTGGGGTGCAGGTACCCCGACACGTACCAGGCCGGCACGCCCATCGCCCGCAGCAGGGCCAGGGCCACGTGGGCGAAGTCCTGGCACACGCCGCCGCCCACCTCCAGCACCTCGGTGGCCGTGGTGCGCACGCCGGTGGTGCCGGGGCTGTAGGTGAGCCGATCGTGCACCCAGCCGGTGACGGCCTCGGCGGCATCGGTGGGCGTGGCGCTGGCGGCGCGCAGCTCGCGGGCCACCGCGGTGATCTCGTCGTTCCAGGTGACGATGGCCGTGGGCACGAGCAGCTCCTCGAACTGGTCGCGGAGGTCGTCGCTGTCGAGGTCGGCCCACGTGGCGTCGCCGAGGTCCGGCGGGCTGGTGGCGGTCTCCACCGTGGTCCGCCCGGTGACGGTGAGCTCCTGGTGCGGCGTCTGGATGTCGAAGTGGTGCACCACCGAGCCCCAGTAGTCGACGTGGCGCACCACCCGCGTGGCCGGCTCCACCTCCACCCGGCTGGACAGCACGGTCTGGTGCCGGTCGCTGCGCGGCTCGAGGCGCGCCTCGTTGTAGGACTGCGCCACGGGCGTGTCGTAGCGGTACCGCGTGGTGTGCACCACCTGGAGCCGCCAGCTCACCCGGCCTTCTCCGGGGTCCACTCGATGAACGCCACCCGCTGGAAGTAGCGCTGGGTGACCAGCTCGCTGGCGTGGGCGGTGGCGGCCTGGAGGCGGGCCACCACGTCTGGCAGCTCGGCGGCCAGGTCCACCGGGTCGGTGTAGGCCAGCTCGCTGCGGATGCGCCCCACCTCGCGCGCGGCGGCGCTGGACCGCACCAGGGGCCGCCGTCGGCCGCTGGTGCCGCGCTGGCCGCCGTCGACGTCGCCGAGGGCCTGCTCGGCCTGGGCCAGGGCGTAGGACACCGACCGCGGGAAGTCCGGGTCGAGCAGCAGCACGCTCAGCGCCTTGGCCCGGTCGATGTCGCCGCCGTAGGTGCGCAGGAACGCGTCGTTGGCCCCACACGACACGAGCACGCCGCTCCAGCGGGAGGCGTCGGCATCGGCGGGCACGGCGCCGAGGAGCCGGGCGGTCATGTCGACGCGCTCGAGGCTGCGACCGATGGTGAGGAACCGCCAGCCGTCGTCGTGGAGGAGCACGGTGTCGATGAGCCCGCCCACCAGCGCCACGCGGTCGCGCACCCATTGGAACAGCAGGTGGGGGCCGAGGGTGCGGGCGGCGCGGACGTGCTGGTCCAGCTCGTGGTGGGTCCGGTTGAGCGCCTCCCACACCTCGGTGGCGAGGATCTCGCGCAGGCCGCGCGCGTTCTCGCGCGCGAGGCGCAGCGACCCGACGACCGAGCTCGGGTTGTCGGCGTCGTAGGCCAGCAGCTCGGTGGCCTTCCAGAGGTCGATCGGCCCGGCGCCGGCCAACCCGTCGAGCTCGGCCACGTCGATGCCCATCGACTCCAGCAGGGCCACCCCCAGGTGGTCGTCGTTGGCCTGCACCACCATGCGGTGCACGTACACGTCGAGCAGCCGGGCGGTGTCGTCGGCGCGCTCCAGGTACCGGCCCATCCAGTACAGGGCCTCGGCGATGCGGCTCAGCACCGCTCCCCCTCCCCGTCCCCGCCCGGCGACTGCTGCTGCTGCTGGAGCTGCTGCTGGTGGTGGCGGGTGTGGTCGTCGGCCGGGCCGAACTGCAGCGGCACCGACGGCGTGGGCCGCGCCACCGCCTCGCGCTCGGCGGCCGGCGACGGTTCGGGTCGGTGGTGGCCGCTGCCGGCGTCGGCGAGCACCCAGGTGTCCTTGGAGCCCCCGCCCTGGCTCGAGTTCACGACCAGGCTCCCCTCGGGCAGCGCCACCCGGGTGAGGCCGCCGGGGAGCACCCACACCTGCTCGCCGTCGTTCACCGCGAAGGGCCGCAGGTCGAGGTGGCGGGGCCGGAGGCGGCCGTCGACGAGGGTGGGCCCGGTAGAGAGCGCCACCACAGGCTGGGCGATGTAGCCACGGGGATCGGCCACCACGTTCGCCCGGCACTCGGCCAGCTCCTCGTCGCTGGCGTCGGGACCGAACACGAGGCCGTACCCCCCGGAGGCGTCCACCGGCTTCACCACCATCTGGTCGAGGCGGTCGAGCACGAACTCGCGCACCTCGTCGTCGCCCAGGCGGTACGTCTCGACGTTGCGCAGCAGGGGCGGCTCGCCCAGGTAGTACTCCACGAGGTCGGGCACGTAGCTGTAGATCAGCTTGTCGTCGGCCACGCCGTTGCCCACCGCGTTGGCGATCGTGAGGTTGCCGGCCCGCGCCGAGTGGATGAGCCCGGCGCAGCCGAGCACGCTGTCGGGGCGGAACTGCACCGGGTCGAGGAACTCGTCGTCGATCCGGCGGTACATCACGTCCACCCGCTCCTCGCCGGTGGTGGTGCGCACGTAGGTGACGTCGTCGCGGCAGACGAGGTCGCGGCCCTCCACGAGGTCGACGCCCATCATGCGGGCCAGCAGCGCGTGCTCGAAGTAGGCCGAGTTGTGCACGCCGGGGGTGAGCACCACGATGCGCGGGTCCGACGCCCGCACCGGGGCCGTGGACCGCAGGGCGTGGAGGAGGTGGCGAGGGTAGTCATCCACCGGCGAGACCGAGTCGGCCCCGAACAGGTCGGGGAAGACCCGGGCCATCACGCGGCGGTTCTCCATCACGTAGCTCACGCCCGAGGGGCTGCGGAGGTTGTCCTCGAGGACGCGGAACTCGCCGTGATCGTCGCGGATGATGTCGACGCCCGACACGTGGATGCGCACACCGCCCGCCGGGTCGATGCCGTGGACCTGGCGGTGGAAGTGGGGCGAGGAGTGCACGAGCTTCCGGGGCACCACGCCGTCGTGGAACACCTCCCCCGGCCCGTAGACGTCGGCCAGGAACGCCTCGAGGGCCCGGACGCGCTGGCGGATCCCGGCCTCGAGCCGCTGCCACTCGTCGCTGGAGAGCACGCGGGGAACGAGGTCCAGCGGGAAGGGCCGCTCCTGGCCCGACAGGGCGAAGGTGACCCCCCGGTCCCGGTAGGCGCGG
>JAHBSN010000109.1 GCA_019639095.1 Actinomycetota bacterium | reverse complement strand
GCGTAGGACAGGCCGAAGAGGAACATGGACCACAGGCCGCGATCGCGACCGCCCTTGTCGAGCCGGGGCACGCCCAACTTGGGCTCCCACCCGGCGAGCAGGGCGATGCCGAGGCCGGTGAGGACCACGCCGATCACGACCGTGAGCCACGGGGAGTAGGCCCCCACGCTGAACGACGTCCACGACACCAGCGCCCCGGCCACCACGAACAGCAGCAGGAACCCGCTCGACACCGCGGCGCCCACCACCAGGGCTCGGGCCACGCTGGCCACGGTGCTCTGCGACTCGGCCCCCTCGGCGCCCTCGACGCCGATGAAGTAGCCGAGGTAGGCGGGCAGCATGGCGAACCCGCACGGGTTCACCGTGGCCACCATGCCGGCGGTGAAGGCCAGGCCGTACTGGGCGTCGATCACCGTCGCCTCCGGGGCCTAGCCGAGGTAGCCATCGATCCACCGCTGGAGCTCGGCCTCGCTCGTGAACGTGCCCGTCTTGGCCGCCAGGACCTCGCCGTCGGGCGACACCGCCAGGGTGGTGGGCATGCCCGCCGCCCGGGCGGCGTAGAAGAAGTCGCCGTCGGGGTCCTGCACCCACGGGTAGGTGATCCCGGTGCGCTGGGCGAGCACGAGGGCCCGGTCGAGCTGGTCCTGGGTGTCGACCCCGATCACGTCGACGTCGGGGTTGGCCTTCGCCGCCGCCTCGAGCAGCGGCATCTCCTTGACGCACGGGGCGCAGCTCTGCGCCCACAGGTTGACCACCGCCGGCTTGTCGGTGAGGAGCTCGCCCAGGGAGGTGGGCGTGCCGTCGACGTGCAGCAGCTCCACCCCCAGCAGCTCGGCGGTGTCGATCGGTTCGCCGAGGTCGAGGTCGGTGGCGCCCGCCGCCGGGCCCGGGTCGTCGTCGCCACCGATCACCAGGCTCGTGACCAGGCCGGCGAGGAGGGCGCCCACGAGGGCGATGCAGACGCTGATCGCCACCAGCCGGGCCGTGGAGCGAGGTCGGCGGGGAGCGCCGTCGGCCGACGGATCCACCTCGGGGTCCGGGGCATCCGTGGGCTCGGGGGGCGTGTCCATGGCACCCACGACGGTACCGGCGCCGACGCGCCGAGAGCCCATCGGGACCCCCTCGCAGGGGCCCCGATGGGCTGCCCGCCGGTCCTAGGCGGAGCGGAGGTGCGCCGGGATGGGCACCTCGGGCAGGTGGTCCTCGGGACGGGCCACCTTGGGCGGACGCCCCCGACGCCGCTTCGAGGCGAGGATGTGGCCGTTCAGGAACAGCTGGCCACCCCACACGCCCCACGGCTCACGCCGGGCCATGGCGCCCTCGAGGCACTCGGCCATCACCGGGCACTCGGCGCAGAGGCGCTTGGCGGCGGCGATGTCCTGGAGCTCGTCGGAGAAGAACATGGCGGTCAGGCCGGCGCCACCGGTGGCGCAGGAGGCCTGGGCCCACCAGGAGCGGTCCTCGAGTTCGTCGTTCTGTTCGTGTTCCGGTGCGGCCAGCATCGGGGTCCCCTATCTCGTGTCTGTGTCGGTGTTCAGCCGGGTGGTCGGTGGTCGTGGTGTGGGTGGTGGTGGTCCATGGGTTCCTGGTCGTCGGGTGGGTCTCGAACGAGGAGCCGGAAAAGGCGAAAGGCCGCCGGGATGTCCCAGCGGCCTTGGAGGTCTTCGTTCGAGTGTGGCGGGTGTGCCTAGCTCGATCCCTCCGTCGGCCGACGGGTGATGCCCTTGGTGGACGGCTTCGCCTCGTAGGACATGGCCGGCACCGGGGGAATCACGTCGACGTGGTGACCGGTGGCGGCGAACGAGGTGGCGAAGGCGTTGGCGGACCAGCGCCCTGCAGGCGCGGCACCACCAGCAGCCGTCAGGCTCTGGTTGTGAAGCGTCGTGCAGGCCATCGGAGCTCTCCGGTGTCGGTCGGACGGTCGGGTGAGGGTCACGCCCCTCGCGGGGCGTGGGTGGCATCGCACCACGCGGTGGTGCGATGCGTCAACCCATTTATTCGGCGGGCGGGGCCGGCGGGTCGGCCACGGGGGCTTCGGGCGGGGCCACGAACACGTGCTGGCGGTAGTACGCCAGCTCGCTGATGCTCTCGCGGATGTCGTCGAGGGCCCGGTGGGCGGTGGCCTTGCGGGGCTGCGCCGAGAGCACCCGCGGGTACCAGCGCCGGGCCAGCTCCTTGATGGTGGAGACGTCGACCGAGCGGTAGTGGAGGTGGTCCTCGATCTCGGGGAGGTACCGGGCGAGGAACCGCCGGTCGGTGCCGATCGAGTTGCCGCAGAGCGGCACCGTGCGGGGCTCGGGCACGTGCTCCTTGATGAACGCCAGGGTGGCCGCGCCGGCCTCCTCGAGCGAGGTGGTGGACGCGGCGATCTGTTCCAGCAGGCCCGAGGAGGTGTGCATGTCGATGACCACCTGGTCCATGCCCGCGAGCGCCTCCGGCGGCTGGTGCACCACGAGGTCGGGGCCCTCGGCCACCACGTTGAGCTCGTCGTCGGTGACGATCGTGGCGATCTCCACGATGACGTCGCGTGCCGGGTCGAGACCGGTCATCTCCAGGTCCATCCACACCAGCATCCGGTCGACACTAGGCGCCGCTACGGTCACGGCGTGCTGCACGTCCCGCTGCTCCAGCTCGACCCCGACCTGCCCGTTCCGGCCTACGCGCACGAGGGGGACGCCGGGGCCGACCTCGTGGCCCGGGAGGGCGCCACGCTGGCGCCGGGCGGCGGGCGGGCCCTGGTGCCCACCGGGGTGGCCATCGCCCTGCCGCCGGGCACGGCCGGGTTCGTGCAGCCGCGCAGCGGGCTGGCCCTGCGGCACGGGGTCACGTGCCTGAACACGCCGGGGCTGATCGACGCCGGCTACCGCGACGAGCTGCGCGTGCTGCTCGTGAACCTCGATCCCACCGAGCCCTACACCGTGGTGCGCGGCGAGCGCATCGCCCAGCTCGTGATCCAGCGCGTGGAGCGGGCCGTGTTCGACGTGGTGGCCGACCTCGGCGAGTCGGCCCGCGGCGCCGCCGGCTTCGGGTCCACCGGCGGGTTCGGCCACGCGACCGAGGGCGGCGCCGGCTGACCGATCAGCCCGACTCGCCCCGCTCGGCGGCGAGCATCGCCCGGAACCGCTCCAGGCAGCGGGCGAGCAGCCGGGACACGTGCATCTGGGAGATGTCGAGGCGCTCGGCGATCTCGCTCTGGGTCATCTCCTCGTAGAACCGCATGCGGATCATCAGCTGCTCGCGCGGGGGCAGGGTGGCGAGCAGGCGCTCGATGAGCAGCTTGTCGTCGACCTGGAACAGCAGCTCCTCGCCCGAGCCCACCAGGGCCGAGCTGCGGTCGGCCGGGTCGGGCCCGGGCGTGTCGAGCGACGACGACCGGTAGGCCTGGGCCGCCTCCATCGCCTCGAGCACCTCCTCGGGCGAGGTGCGGGCCGCCACCGACAGCTCGAGGATCGTGGGCGAACGGCCGAGCTGCTGGGTGAGGTCGCCGGCCAGGGCGTTGATCCGGACGTGGAGCTCCTGGATGCGGCGCGGCACCCGCACCGCCCAGCCCTTGTCCCGGAAGTACCGCTTGAGCTCGCCCATGATCGTGGGCGTGGCGAAGGTGGAGAACTCGAGCCCGCGGTGGGGCTCGAAGCGCTCCACGGCCTGGACCAGGCCCACCGACGCCACCTGCACCAGGTCGTCGAGCGGGACGCCGCGGTGGTCGAAGCGCCGGGCGAGGTGCACCGCCAGGCGGAGGTGGTCCTCCACGAGCTCGTCGCGCAGGCGGGGGTCCCGGGTGCGGTGGTACTCCTCGAAGCGGCGGCGCAGCGCCGACCGGTCCTCGTCGGTGGCGGCCACCTCAGCCCCGGTGGCGCTTGGCCACGCGCACCGACCCGGCTTCGGCGTCGAGCTCGAGCTCGTCCACCACGGCCAGGAGGATCTGCCGGCTGAGGTCGCCGGCCTCGATGGGCCGGCCGACCGGCTCGCGCGTGGCCCGGACCGCCACGGCGCCGGCCTCCACCCGGCACCGGAACGTGAGTCGGCCCTCGGGTCCGGGGAGCAGCAGACTGCACACCTCGCCGACCGCGATCCGCAGGTCTTCGATCTCGTCGTAGGTGAACCCGACGCGCGAGGCGAGGCCGGTCACCGTGAGGCGGGCCACGCGGGCGAACTGCGGACGGGCAGGCAGCGAGAGCGTGATCTCCTCTGCATCACCCAGGTCGCTGGTCGCACTCACGGCCACCTGACCCTAGCGACGCTTCTCGGCGACGTGCGGTGAGGGTCTCAGCCCGGTTCCACCACCACCGACAGGGCCAGCTCCTGGGTGAGGCGGCGGTCGGCCGCACCCCGCTGCCGGATGTCGATCACCTGCGTGCCGGCCAGGGACGAGCGCGCCTCGGCCGCCACCGATCCGAGGTCCATGGTGCCCGTGGCGCTCCCCTCCACGCGAGACGACACCAGGTGGGCGGTGGTCCCCTGGGGGAGCCCGTCGAGCGCCACGTCCTGGTCCTCGGCCGACTGGCGGACCTCCGCGGTGTAGGCGATCGTCCCGTCGCCGACCTCGGTCAGCTCGTAGGTGGTCTCCTGCCGCAGCGGGAACCCGCCCACCCGGCTGGTGGTGGTGGCGCGCCACCGGGCGCCCACGCCCACGGGCTCGCCCGGGAGCGGCACCACGGCGGCGTCGAGCTGGTCGCGGGTGCGCTCGAGGGTGGTGGCCACCGCCGGGTCGAGGTCGTCGGGGAGGTCGTAGCGGAACGAGCTCACCTCGCCGAGCTCGGTGACGCGGCCGGAGGCGCGGATCCCCACCAGCGCGGCGAGGGCGGCGTCGAGCTCGGCGGCCTCCTGGTCGGTCAGGTCGGTGTCGGTGCGCACCACGTTCGCCTCGGTGAAGGCCAGCGAGACCATGGCCTCGCCGTCGTCCACCCCGTCGACGGTCAGGGTGGCCACCTCGCGCACCGTCGGCGTGACGAGCTCCTGGCGCGCGCTCCCCGAGGTCTGGGTCACGTCGAGGTCGATCGTGAGCGACAGGGTGGTGGTGTCGCCCTCGCGGAACGAGAGGCGCAGCGGCGCGAGCGGGGGCGTGCCCGTGTCGAGCACCTCCACCATCGTCTCCGGCACGGTGGTGGACGTGACCGGCGCCGTGGTGCTGGTGGTGGGCGCGGAGCCCGACGGCTCGTCGTCGCCGAAGAGCCCGCACCCAGCGGTGGCGAGGGCCACGGCGGCCACCACCGCGCCGAGGCGGCGGGTGGCGGAGGGGACGGGGCGGGGCCGCACGGCGGGGAACCCTACCGAGGGCTCGCCGCCGTTCGCCTCAGGTCTCGGCCCACCGCCGATACGCCAGCAGCAGCAGGATCGCGCCGAAGGTGGAGCCGAGCAGGCCCGATGCCTGGAACGCGCCGTCGCCCACGTCCTTGCCGAACACGACGTACCCGAAGAACCCGCCCACCAGCGACCCGGCCATGCCGAGCAGCGTGGTCTTGGCGAAGCCGCGGGGGGAGGGGCCCGACACCAGCGCCCGGGCGACCAGGCCGGCGATGAACCCGACGATCAGGAACGTGATCAGGAACCACATGGCCGTGCACCCTCCGCATCGTGGGCGGCCCGCTGCCGCCGCACCCATCCTGTCCGATCCGCGCGCCCGGCGGGGGGTCGATCGCGTCCGTCCGGCTAGCGCCGGGCCCGTGGCGGGGTCGGTCCCACGTAGTCCACCCGCGCCCGCATGAAGGTCGGCTGGTCGAACTGCTCGAGGGCGTGGGCGATCCAGCCCGCCGTGCGGGCCAGCGCGAAGATCGCCTCCCCCGACCCCGGCGGCATGTCGGTGCAGAACGTGATGGCCGCGAGGGCGGCGTCGACGTTGGGCGGCGGCGCGCCCTGGGCCTGCACGGCGGCGAGCACGTCGACCACGGTGCCGAGGCGGTCGCCCGGCGGGTCGGTCCCGGCGAGCAGGTCGAGGAGGGCGGTGGCGCGCGGGTCGCCGTCGGGGTACAGCGCGTGGCCGAACCCATCGAGGCGACCGCCGTCGCCCAGCCGCCCCTGCACCGCCCGGGCCACGCCGAAGCGGGCGGCGTCGCGCAGCGTGGCCTCGATGGTGAGCGACGCACCGCCGTGGCGCAGCCCGCCCACCACGTTGAGGCCGGCGCCCACCGCCTCGTAGACGTCGGCGCGCACCATCGCCGCCATCCGCACGGCCAGGGTGGAGCTGGCCAGCTCGTGGTCGGCAAGCAGGCCCAGGGCGGCGTCGAGCAGGTCGATGCGGGCGGGGGTGCGGGGGAGGCGGGTCAACCGGGTCCACAGCACCTCGGCCATGGTGCGGGTCGGCTCGGCCCGGCGGGCCTCTCGGCCGTCGGCGCGGGGGAGGCCGTGGGCCAGGAGGCGCAGGAGCCGTCGGGCGGTGGCCACCACCACCTCGGGTCGCTCGTCGTGGCGCACGGGGTCGGTGGCGGCGGCCACGGCCGTGATGACCCGGAAGCGGTCGAGGGGCAGGCACGTGGCGGGCACGGGCTCCTGGGCGGCCAGGACCTGGTCGAGGGCCACCGTGTCGAAGGGCCACGCGGTGTGGTCCGGCCACGTGCCGGTCCACAGCCACTCGGCCACCTCCTCGAAGCGGTGGCCGAGCGCGGCATCCACGGCGTCGACGCCGCGGTAGGAGAACCGGCCGTCGGCGATCAGGGTGAGCGCCGAGGGGAACACGAGGGCCGGCAGCGCCTTGGAGCGGCGGCCGGCCCGGGCCAGGCGCTCCACGTCCCGCACCGCGTAGGTGCTCACCCCGCCGGGGTCCCGATGGCGCTCGATCAGGCCCCGGCTCACGTAGGCGTAGAGCGTCTCGGGCTTCACGCCCAGCCGGGCCGCCGCCTCCGCGGTGGTGAGGCGCAGCCCGCTCACGTGGGCCGATCGATGTTGATCATCGGTCAAGATTGATCAATGTCTCGGTTGCTGTCAAGGTCGAGCCATGGACACGATCTCCCGCTCCCGCACGTCGCACCCCACCCAGGTGGCGGACCTCATGAGCACGCCGGTGGTCACCGCCTCGCCGGGGCAGACGATCGCCTCGGCGGCCGACGCCATGGTGCTGGCCGGTGTGGGCTCGGTGGTGGTGGTGGGCGACCCGGGCCTGCCGGTGGGGATCCTCACCGAGCGGGACCTGGTGCGGGCGTCGGCCGCCGGGGCCGACGCCCGGGCCACCACCGTGGGCGAGTGGATGACCGCGGCGCCCCACGTGGTGGCGCCCGACGTGTCGATCGACGTGGCCCTCGACACGCTCACCCGTCGGGGCTACCGCCACCTGCCGGTGGTGGACGATGGCGCGCTCGTGGGCATCGTGTCGCTGCGGGACCTGCTCAAGCTGGCGTCGATCCGGCCGGCGGGCGAGGCGGCGATCGACGCGCCCCGTGGGCTCAAGGGCGTGGTGGTCACCGACACCTCGCTCGGCGACGTGCGAGGCGCCGAGGGCTTCTTCCACTACCGCCAGCACTCCGCGGTGGAGCTGGCCGAGAAGCGCACGCTCGAGGACGTGTGGGCGCTGCTCGTGGACGGGGCCCTGCCGGATGCCGCGGGCCGGGAGGCGTTCGCCGCCGAGGTGCGGGGCCGGCGGGCGCTGCCCGACGGCCTGGTGGACCTGGTGCGGGAGGTCGCCCTCGCGGCGCCGGGCAGGGGTCCGCTCGACGGCCTGCGCACGGTGCTCTCGGCGGTGGCGGCGGCCGAGGGCCTCCGGCCCTCCTACGACCTGGGACCGTCCGAGCTGCGGCGCGACGCGGTGCGCATCGCCGCCGTGACCCCCACCGTGGTGGCCGCCCTGCACCGCCTCGGCCGGGGCCTCGAGCCGGTGGCGCCGCGGCCCGACCTCGACCACGCCGCCAACTACCTGTGGATGGTGGACGGCGAGGAGCCGGCGCCCGAGGTGGCGCGGGCGGTGGAGCAGTACCTCGTGCTCACCGTCGACCACGGGTTCAACGCCTCCACGTTCACCGCCCGGGTGATCGCCTCCACCGGCGCGGACCTGGGAGCCGCCGTGGTGGGCGCCCTCGGTGCCCTGTCCGGCCCGCTGCACGGCGGCGCCCCGAGTCGGGCGCTGGACCTGCTCGACTCGATCGGCTCGCCCGAGCGGGCCCCCGAGCACATCCGCACGCTCGTGGAGCGCGGCGAGCGGATCATGGGCTTCGGCCACGCCGTCTACAAGACCGACGATCCTCGTTCGACGCTCCTGCGGGACGTGGCCGTGGGCCTGGGTGGCGCCCGGGCCGAGCTGGCCGTGGAGGTGGAGCGGCTGATCGTGGACACGCTGGCCGAGGTGAAGCCGGGCCGCCAGCTCTACGCCAACGTGGAGTACTACGCCGGCGTGGTGATGGAGGCGGCCGGCATCCCGCCCGAGCTGTTCACGCCCACGTTCGCGGTGAGCCGGGTCATCGGCTGGACGGCCAACGTGCTCGAGCAGGCCACCGACAACCGCATCATCCGCCCGAGCGCCCGCTACGTCGGCCCGCCCCCGCCCCAGCCGGTCCCCGTCGTGGCGTAGGGGCACGGCCGACGAGGTCACCGAATGGGTTTGACAATCGTTCTCATTTCGGGCGACCATCGGCTCCATGGCGATCCGCACGCGCACGTTCCTCCCAGCCCTCGGCGTCGTCCTCGCGCTGGGCGGCCTGGCCGGGTGCGGGTCCGAGGGCTCCGGCGGTGCCTCGGGATCGGGAGGTGCCGATGGGAAGCTGGCGATCGAGGCGTCGTTCTACCCGCTGCAGTGGGTGGCGGAGCGAGTCGGGGGCGACCACGTGTCGGTGGCCAACCTCACGCCGCCCGGCGCCGAGCCCCACGACCTCGAGCTCACGCCGAAGCGCACCGCCGCGCTGGCCGATGCCGACCTCGTGCTCTACCTCTCGGGGTTCCAGCCGGCGGTCGACGACGCCGTGGCCTCGGTGGACGCCGAGGCGCTCGACGCCGCATCGGTCGTCGACCTCGACCTGACCGCGTCCGACGACGGCCACGACCACGACCACGGCGACGAGGGGGCCGGGCACGACGAGGGGGCCGGCGTCGACCCCCACTTCTGGCTCGATCCCACCCGTCTGGCGAAGGTCGTCGGAGCCGTGGCCGATTCGCTCGCCGACCTCGACCCCGAGCACGAGGACGACTACCGGGCCTCGGCGGCCGATGCGGTGGCCGACCTGGAGGAGCTCGACGGCGAGCTCGAGGCCGGCCTGGAGACCTGCGAGAGCCGCGACGTCGTCACCAGCCACCAGGCGTTCGGCTACCTGGCCCAGCGCTACGACCTCCGCCAGGTGGGGATCAGCGGCCTCTCGCCCGACGAGGAGCCGTCGGCCGCAGATCTGGCGGACGTCATCGGGTTCGTGAAGGATCACGACGTGCGGACGATCTACTTCGAGACCCTCGTGAGCCCCGACGTGGCCCGCACCGTGGCATCGGAGACCGGAGCGGACACCGCGGTGCTGGATCCGATCGAGGGCCTGAGCGATGCGTCGGCGGGGAACGACTACCTCGAGGTGATGCGGTCCAACCTGGCCAGCCTGCGCGCTGGCCAGCGCTGCACGTGAGCGACCCGAGCCCCGCCCCGCCGGCGGTGGCGTTCGAGGCCGCCGACATCGGGTACGAGGGCGTCCCGGTGGTGGCCGGGCTCGACCTCGAGATCCGTCCCGGCGAGGTGGTCGGGCTGCTCGGGCCCAACGGCTCGGGCAAGTCCACGATCGTCCGCGGGCTCCTGGGGCTGGCGCCGCTGCTCGGCGGCTCGCTCCGGCTCTTCGGCGAGGACCGGCAGCGCTTCCGCGACTGGCGGCGGGTGGGCTACGTGCCGCAGCGCCAGACCGTGACGGGTGGGGTGCCGTCGACGGTGCGCGAGGTGGTCACCTCGGGGCGGCTCACCAGGGTCCGGCCGTTCCAGCCCCTCCGCGTCGCGGACCGGGCGGCGGTGGACCACGCCATCGAGGTGGTGGGCCTGGCCGACCGGGCCGGTGCCCCGATCGCCACCCTCTCGGGCGGCCAGCAGCGACGCGCCCTCATCGCTCGGGCCCTCGCCTCCGAGCCCGACCTGCTCGTGCTCGACGAGCCCACGGCCGGCGTCGACGCGGCGAACCAGGAGGTCCTGGCCGACACCCTCGCCACGCTCGCGGCGGCCGGGACCACGATCCTGCTCATCACCCACGAGCTCGGGCCCATGGCCCCGGTGATCACCCGCACCCTCGCCCTGCGCGCCGGCCGGATCGTCTACGACGGCCCAGCCCAGGACGCCCCCGACGAGCACGACGACGGCTGGCACCACCACCACGGCGAGCCGCCCGAGCGCGGCACCGGGCTCGGCCTGTCGGGGATCGGCTCGTGATGGCGCTCGAGGTGCTCCGGTACGAGTTCATGCAGCGCGCCCTCGTGGCCGCCGTGCTGATCGGGCTCGCCGCCCCCTCGGTGGGCATCTACCTCGTGCAGCGACGGCTCTCGCTGATCGGCGACGGGCTCGGGCACGTGGCGCTGGCCGGCGTGGCCGCCGGGGTGCTCACCTCGAACGAGCCCGTGCTCACCGCGCTTGCGGCGGCGGTGGCCGGGGCCGTGGCCATCGAGGTGATCCGGGCCCGGGGCCGCACCAGCGGCGACGTCGCCCTCGCCGTGCTCTTCTACGGCGGCATCGCCGGTGGCGTGGTGATCATCTCCCAGGCCCCGGGCGGCACGCCCGGCAACCTGAACACGTACCTGTTCGGTGCCATCACCACCACCACGTCGGACGACCTCGCCATCTTCGCCGTGCTCACCCTCGTGGTCCTGGTGGTCACCCGCGGCCTCGGCCGCTACCTGTTCGCGGTCAGCAACGACGAGGAGTACGCGCTCGCCTCCGGGCTTCCGGTGCTGGCGCTCAACCTCGCCCTCGCCGTGGTGACGGCGGTGACGGTGGTGGTGGCCATGCGCGTGGTGGGCCTGCTGCTCGTGAGCGCCCTCATGATCATCCCCGTGGCCACCGCCCAGCTCGTGACGCGCAGCTTCCGCGCCACCGGGATGGTGGCATCGGCGCTCGGCACCGTGGTCTCGGTGCTGGGGGTCGGCACGTCGTACTACGTCGACACGCCGAGCGGCGGCACCATCGTGCTGCTGGCCATCGCCGTGTTCGTGCTGGTGGCGGTGGGGGCGGCGGTGCGGGAGCGGCTCAGCTCCTAGCGGTGGCGGAGGTGGCCGCGCCGGGCGCCACCAGCGGCCACGGCCGCTCGCGCTCCACGGCCAGCGCCACGTCGAACAGCAGGGCGTCCTC
>JAHBSN010000108.1 GCA_019639095.1 Actinomycetota bacterium | reverse complement strand
TACCGGCTGGACGACCTGGGCCGCTGCCGGTCGTGCGCCACGCCGCTGCCCGGCCTGTTCGACGGTCCCGCCGGCACGTGGGGACCGCGCCGGGTACCGGTGGCCATGCACCAACCCCCATCGGAGCGACCGTGACCTCCCCCACCCCGCCCACCGGCCACCCCCGGGTCCGCCCGCCGGCGGTGGCCGGCGC
The DNA here is from genome assembly GCA_019639095.1 of Actinomycetota bacterium. Taxonomy (GTDB): domain Bacteria; phylum Actinomycetota; class Acidimicrobiia; order Acidimicrobiales; family Iamiaceae; genus Aquihabitans. Next base: position 11,103 of record JAHBSN010000108.1, on the reverse strand, counting down.
GTTCTACCCCTCGGACCCGGTCGCCCTGCGCGAGCGCATCCGCCGGTCGTTCGCCGACGCCGTCGCGCCGCCGATGGTGGCGCCCGCACCCAAGGCGCTGGTGGTCCCCCACGCCGGCTACGTCTACTCGGGCCCGGTGGCGGCCTCGGCCTACCAGCGCCTGGCGCCCATCGGCCACCACATCCGGCGGGTGGTGCTGCTCGGCCCGAGCCACCGCGTGGCGTTCCGGGGGATGGCCCTCAGCTCGGCCGACCGGTGGGCCACCCCGCTCGGCACCGTGCCGGTGGACCGAGCCGCGGTCGACGGCTGCGTGGGCCTGCCGGGGGTGGTGGTGAGCGACGTCGCCCACGCCCAGGAGCACAGCCTCGAGGTGCACCTGCCGTTCCTCCAGACCGTGCTCGGCCCCTTCGAGCTCGTGCCCGTGGTGGTGGGCGACGCGCCGCCCCACGAGGTGGCGGCCCTGCTCGACCACCTGTGGGATGGGCCCGAGACGCTGGTGGTGGTGAGCACCGACCTCTCCCACTACTTCGCCTACGACGAGGCCGTACGCCTCGACGCGCGCACCGCGGCGGCCATCGTCGCCCGCCGACCCGACGAGGTGGGCGACCACGACGCGTGCGGCTGCCGGCCCCTGCGCGGCCTGCTGCGCGCCGCGCTCGACCACGAGCTCGAGGTCGAGCAGATCGACCTGCGCAACTCCGGCGACACCGCCGGCCCCCGAGACCAGGTGGTGGGCTATGGCGCCTTCGCCCTGGCGTGAGGCCGGGGGCCGGGGCCCGGTGGTCACCGCCGGCGAGGCGGCCACCCTGCTCGACCTGGCCGAGGCCTCGATCCTCGACGGGCTGGCCCGGCGGCCACTCCGGCAACCCGACGTGGATGCCCTGCCTCCCGAGCTGCGGCGCGAGGCCGGGGCCTTCGTGACCCTCACCGTGCACGGGGCGCTCAACGGCTGCATCGGCACCATCGAAGGTGCCGGCCCCCTGGGCCAGGAGGTGGTGCGCCTGGCCCGCTCGGCCGCCTTCGCCGATCCCCGCCTACCGGCCCTGCGGGTGGAGGACCTCCCGGGCCTGGTGGTGGAGGTGTCGATCCTCTCGCCGTTCGAACCCATCCCGGCCGGCTCCCTCGCCGAGCTGGTGGCCGCGCTGCGGCCCGGCACCGACGGCCTGCTCCTCGTCGCCGGGCCGAACCGGGCGGTGTTCCTGCCCGACGTCTGGGACCAGCTGCCGGCACCGGCCGACTTCGTCGACCACCTGTACCGCAAGGCGGGCCTGGTGCCGGGCACGTGGCCCGAGGGCATGGCGGCGCACCGCTTCACCACCGAGCGGTTCGAACGCCCCTTCCGCGTGCGCGACTGACCGCGCGTCGTATACCCTGGGGGGTATGTGCTCCCGCGTTGAATGCCCCACCTGCCACCGTCCCACCTTCGCCGGCTGCGGCCGCCACGTCGAGCAGGTGCTCGGCGACGTGCCCGCCGCCGACCGCTGCCAGGGCCACGCCCCGGCGCCCCGGGAGGGAGGTGGCGGCTCGTTCCTCTCGCGCCTGCGTCGCGGCTGACGACCAGGACGTTCGGCCCTTCCCAAGTCGGGCGCGGAGGCGCACGCTGGTCGAGGTCGTGGCGGTCGATCGTCGAGCGCCGGGAAGGAGAGCCGTGGACGCCGAGGAACTTCGCACCAAGGTCGAACAGCTGGTGGCGCGCAGCCAGGAGGCCATCCTGGACGCCAGCCACCGCCTGGCCGAGGGCATCACCAAGGAGGCGAACCGCAACGTCCCTCCGGTGGCCGAGGACGTGACCCAGATGGTCGACGACGCCTTCGACTTCGCCCAGAAGGTGATCGCCGAGCAGCGCAAGCTCGTGACCGAGGTGCTCCGCACCGTGGGCGACACCCTCGAGGGCGCCGCCGAGTCGGCCACGGCCACCGCCCGCAAGGTGGCCGGCAAGGCGCCTGGCGCGAAGAAGCCGAAGAAGGCACCCGCGAAGAAGGCACCGGCCAAGAAGGCACCCACCAAGAAGAAGGCCGCGGCCAAGAAGGCGCCCGCCAAGAAGAAGGCCGGCAGCTGACCCGGTCCCACCCCCATCGACGCCGCTGGCCCCTCGTGGCCGGCGGCGTCGTCGCGCTGGTGCTGGTGGCCGGGGCCGCGGTGCTGGTGCTGAGCCAGGACCGAGCCCGACCGGTGACCGTGGAGGAGGCCCGCGACCGCCTCGGCACCGACGCCACCGACGGAGGCGATGACGGCCTGGGCCGACCGGCCGAGGGCGTCTACCGCTACGAGGGCACCGGCACCGAGCGGCTCTCGGTGCCCCCGCTCTCGCAGGACCAGGGCCCCACCATGCCCGGCACGGTGGAGCACCTCGACGACGGCTGCTGGTCGTTCCGCCTCGACTACAGCACCAACCACTGGCAGGCGTGGGACTTCTGCCTCGACGCCGACGGCGTCCACGAGCGTGGTGGCAGCACCTGGCAGCGCTGGATGCTCGGCACCACCGCGCTCACCAACCTGGCCAGCTTCACCTGTCCCACCTCGCTGGTCGTGCCGGCCGAGCGCGAGGACGGCCAGCGCTGGACAGCCCGCTGCGACGGCACCAACGAGATGGTCGACGGCACCGCCGTCTCCACCGGGACCTACGAGTTCGTGGGTGAGGAGACCCTCGCCGTGGGCGACGATCGGGTGGCGGTGCTGCACTTCCGCAGCGAGCGCGAGATGTCGGGCGCCCAGGAGGGGACCGACCGGGCCGACTGGTGGTTCGCCCCCGACACCGGCATGCTCGTGCGCAACCGTCGCCGGATCGAGGTCCGCACCGACACCCCGGTGGGCGCCTCCACCTATCGCGAGGAGGGCGAGTTCCGCCTCGTGGCCCTCGAGCCCGCCGGCTAGCGCAGCCCGAGGCGCAGCGAGTAGCGCAGGATCGGCTCGTACCCGAGATCGGCGTAGACGCCGCGCCCCAGGTCCGACGCGATCAGGGCCGACGGCAGCTCGGGCGCGCTGGCGGCGGCCGCCGCGGTGAGGGCGGCACCGGCGCCCCGGCCCCGCCACTCGGGGCGGGTGGACACCATCTCCACGGTCACGACGTGGTCGGTCACGTACGCGGCCGCGGTGGCCACCGGACGGTCGCCGTCGTAGCCGACGTGGAACCGCCACGAGCTGTCCACCAGCGCCGGCGCCAGGAGCGCGCCGCGCTCGTAGGGGAGCATCTCGGGCGTCGGGTACGCCTCCACGAACGTGCGCTCGAAGGCGGCCAGCTGGTCGTCGTCGGCCACCTCCACGATGCGCAGGCCGCTCGGCGGGGGCACCGCCGTGCGCGCCGGAGGCCGGCGCATCAGCGGGGGGTGGCCCACCGGCAGAAACCCCTCGGCACCGAACGACGGCAGCGGCCACGCCGAGAACACGAGGTAGGGCCCGCCGGGACGCCCGCCGTAGAACGATCGCAGCACCTCGCCGAGCACCCGCCCGGTCCCCTCGGCGGCCGGTCGGGTGAACAGGGCCACGTTGCCGAACGGGCTCCCCACCCCGGCATCGGTGAGCACCAGGCCCGACGACGCGTCGTCGGCCACCCGGCCGCCCACCGCCGCCACCAGCACCCGGTACGCCTCGGCCTCGGCTCGCACGACGTCGATCACGAGGTTGTCGCCCGGAGGCGTCGACGGGCGGTAGCCGTCGTCGAGGTCCTCACCCGGGTCCGCGGCCAGATCCCCCATGGCTCTCCCTTCGTGCCGGACGGCCCCCGCACGCCCGGCGGCCCACGCTAGGTCGGCACCTCACACTCCGCTCACAGGACCGTGCCAGCCTGGTGGGATGCGCCGATCCCCAACCCGCCCCGTCCGGCTGGCCGTCGTGGCCACCGCCCTGCTCGCCGCCGTCACGCTGGCGGGCCCGCCCGCGTCGGCGGCAGCCCCGGTGCGCTACCGCGACGCCGTGTTCGCCACGACCACGAAGGCCACCTACACGTACAAGACGCCGCCCGACCTCGTCACCGGCAAGCTGAAGCCGCTCGGCCTCGACGTGTACCGACCGGTGGGCGACACGCTCGCCACGCGCCCGGCGATCATCTGGATCCACGGGGGCGGCTTCCGCATGGGCGACCGCTCCAACATGGGGGCGATCGCCGCCGAGTGGGCCCAGAAGGGTTACGTCACCGTCTCCATCAGCTACCGGCTCGACAGCCGCGGCCCGTGCCAGGCCCTCGGCAACGGCGGCGCCGCCCGCTGCGCCAAGGCCATCGACGCCGCCCAGGCCGACGCCCTCACCTCGGTCGCCTGGCTGCGGGCCCGGGCGAAGGTGTTCGGCGTCGACCCCACCCGCATCGCCGTCGGCGGCAGCTCCGCCGGGGCCATCACCGCGGTCAACGTCGCCCAGCGCGCCAACCCGGGCGGCGGCCCGGTGCCGGCCCACGTGAAGGTGCGCGCCGCCATCGCCATGTCGGGCTGCCAGTTCGACCGGGCGAGCATCGACCGCAACGACGCGCCGATCTCGTTCCTGGCCTCCGGCAAGGACCCGCTCGTGAACTTCGACTGCGTCAAGGCCACCGCCGACCGCACCCAGGCGGTGGGCACCGTGGTGCAGCGCATCTACTACCCGGCCGAGTCCGGCCACGCCCAGCTGCTGTACCGCCAGCACCAGGCCCAGGTGGATCCCCGCTACGAGGCGTTCCTCATCGACCACCTCGACCTGTAGCCGAGAGGCCCCGGTGGGGCGGCTAGGTGAAGTCGCCGCGCTCGGGGAGCACGCCCCGGGCCAGCTGCCGCGCCCGCTCCACGAGGGCGTCGGCGTGGTGGGGGTGGGTGAGGAGGAGGAACCGCTCGTGGCGCACGGCGTCGACCACCATCCCCGCCACCTCCGCCGGGTCGATCCCCTGCGCGGTCACCTCCACGAGCACCTCGTTCACGAAGGCCTGGTCCTCGGTGGGGTCGGTGGCCAGCTCGGCCGGGCGGTGGCCCTCGGAGCCCACGGCGATGTCGGTGGCCACCATGCCCGGGCACAGGGCGGTGACCTTCACCTTGGAGCCCACCAGCGCCAGGTCGGCGGCCAGGGCCTCGGTGGCGGCCAGGGCGGCGAACTTCGAGATGCCGTACGGCCCGGCGTAGGGCGTGCCCAGCAGCCCGGCGATCGAGCACGTGTCCACCACGTGGCCCTCGGTGTCCTGGGCGATCATCCTCGGCACGAAGGCCCGGATCCCGTGGAGGATCCCCCACAGGTTCACGCCGAGCACCCACTCGAGGTCGGCGGCGGGACGCTCCCAGAGGAACCCGCCCACGAACACCCCGGCGTTGTTGGCGAGCAGGTCCACCTGGCCCCACTCGGCGAAGACCCGGTCGGCGAGCGCGTCCACCTCGTCGGCGAGGCGCACGTCGGTGGGCTGCACGAGCACGTGGAGGGGGTCGGCGCCGGCGTCCACCAGGCCGAGCGCGGCCTCGGCGAGGCGGTTCGGCTCGACGTCGGCCAGGGCCACGCGCATGCCCTCCGCCGAGAGGCGGCGGGCCAGCGCGAGGCCGATCCCGCTCCCCGCCCCGGTGACCACGGCGACCTTGCCGGCGAGCTCCTGCATCGATCAGGCCCCCGCGCCGTCGAGGTGGCGGGCCAGGAACTCGCCCTCGGCGGCCAGGCACTCGTCGGACTCGGGGATGATCTCGGCGGGGAACCCGGGGAACACGTGGAACAGCTCGGGCCAGACCACCAGCTCGGCATCGCCGGTGGCGGCCTGCACCCGCTCGGCCAGCAGCACCGAGTCGTCGAGGAGGACCTCGGCGTCGCCCACGTCGATGCGCAGGGGCGGCAGGCCCTCGAGGTCGGCGTGCATCGGCGAGGCCAGCGGGTGGGAGGCGTCCTCGCCCTGGAGGTAGTGCTGGGCCATGTCGGCCAGCGCCTCGGCCGAGAGCATCGGGTCGGCCTCGGCGCGAGACACGTGGCTGCCCCCGCTCTGGGTGAGGTCCACCCACGGCGAGATGCACAGGCCCGCCACGGGCTGTTCGCCGCCTTCGTCGCGCAGGCGCAGCAGCGTGGCCATCGTGAGCCCGCCACCGGCGGAGTCGCCGGCCACCGCCACCGGACCGTCGGCCTGGAGGTCGCGCACCGCGGCCACGGCGTCGTCGAGGCCGGCGGGGAACGGGTGCTCGGGGGCGAGCCGGTAGTCGAGGCTCACCACCGGCCGCTTGGCCGCCAGGGCGAGGCGTCCGGCCAGCCCCCGGTGGGTGCCGAGCGAGCCCGACACGTAGCCACCACCGTGGAGGTACAGCACCGTGCCCGGACCGTCGACCACCACCGGCACGCTGCGCTCCGCGGGCCGGCCGCCCACGGTGAGCTCGGTGACCTCCACGCCCGGCGGCGCCGGCACCGACCCGGCCAGCGCCTCGAGGTTCGCCCGTCGTTCCTCCACGGGCACGATCGCGGTGGCGCGATCGCCGAGCAGGGTGCGGACGAGGTCGACGCCGGGGTGGGCCATGGCCGCAGTCTGGCTCAGGCGGTAGGCCAGCCGGCGTCCACCATGTCGGGGAGGCCGCCGCCGTCGATCACGTCGAGGCCGATGGCGGTCATCTGCTTCGCCGCCTGGGCCGAGCGGTTGCCCGACCGGCAGTAGACGACGTAGCTGCCGTCGGGGTCGAGGGCGGCGATGGCGTCGGCGAACCCGGGGTCCTGGAAGTTCACGAGGGTGGCGCCCTCGACGTGGCCGGCGTCGTACTCCTCGGGGGTGCGGACGTCGATCACCGTGCGGCCCTCGGCCTTGGCGGCCGCCGCCGCCTCCTTGCCGGGGGCAGGCGTGGCGGTGGGGTCGGTGGTGGCGGGCTCGGCGCCGCCGGCCTCGCTCCCGCAGGACGTGAGGGCGACGAGCAGGACCACCACGGCGAGCAGCGAGGCGGTGGCGTAGGTGCGACGGGTGCGGAACATGGGTGAAGCATACCCCATGGGGTATGCGGAGCACCCGCGGGTCGGGTCAGGCCGCGTCGGGCAGCCACCAGCCGTGGAAGCCGTAGGGCACCCGCACCGGAAGGTGCACCTGGGCGATCGGCCCCTTGGCCATGTCGAGCGCCTCGAACACCATCAGGTCGCTCCGGCCCGTGGCCCGGTCCCAGCCGTAGCTGAGCAGCCACCCCTCGCCGTCGGCGGCGCCGTCCCCGTCGGGCACGAAGGTGCCCTCGTTCATGCGGTAGCGCTCGCCGGCGTCGAAGCGGTCGACCTTGCCCGTCTGCTCGTCGCGCCGGGTGATCCCGGTGAAGTCGCCGAAGCCGTCGTTGGTCTGCTCCACCTGGAGGAACCAGGCGTTGCGGTGGGCCCGGCCGGTGAAGCGGCGATCGATCGAGGGCAGGTCCATCTGCTCGTCGCTCAGCACCTCGTCGCGGAAGGTGAGGGAATCGCCGCCGGTGCCCACGGTCCAGCGGTGCACGGCGTTGGGCCGACGGTCGGGCTCCTCGCGGAACATCGAGGGCAGCCGGCACACGTCGAGCACCACGTCGTCGCCCGTCGCGTGGGCGTTGACGCCGTGGAACACGTAGCAGGGGTCGATCTCCACCCACCGGATGTCCGACGTGGGGCCGCCCAGTGGCATCACCCCGATCCGAGACCCGTAGGACTCGTCCCACCGGAACGGGAACCCGCCGCCGCCCCCGCCGTTGATGGCGGCCAGGGCGATGTCGATGTCGAAGATGACCGGCAGCTCCCAGAACACGGCGTGGCGGTCGGTGATGGCGAAGTCGTGGATCATCGTCGACCCCTTCACCGCCACCTCCTGGCTGGAGACGAGGGTGCCGTCGGCCTCGGCCACGTGGTACGTGAGGTAGGGCGGTGTGAACCCGTACCCGAAGAAGTGCATGCGGCCCGTGGCCGGGTCGATCTTCGGGTGGGCGGTCATGGCCGTGGCGAGCTTCCCGCCGAAGTCGTAGGCGCCCACCGTGGACAGGTCCTCCGGCGAGATCTCGTAGGGGAACCCCACCTCGCCGGAGGTGAGCAGCTTGCCGGCGTGCTCGAACACGCTGACGTTGCTCTGGTTGCCGGCACCCCCGGGCGGGCCACCGCCGAGGAACCCCTGCTTGTTGGCGTAGAGCGGCGTCTGCACGTACCGGTTGCGGTACCACGACGCCTTGCCGCCGTCGAGGCGCACGCCGTGCAGCATGCCGTCGCCGAGGAACCAGTGCGGCGAGGCCTCGCCCGCCGGGTTCGACCCGTTGCGGGCGTAGAGCCCCGTGAGCGCGGCCGGGAGCTTCCCGGTGACCTCGAGGTCGAAGGCCTCGGTCTCCTCCGACACCGGCGCGTAGTTGCCCTGCATCCAGTACGGCTGGTCGTCGGCGTAGCGGACCGGCACGAGGGTGGTGCTCGGCCCGGCGGCGGTGGTGGTGCTGCGGGCGGACGCGCCGCCGCCACCCGAGTCCGATCCCGAGCACGCCGCCAGCCACGCGCCGGCGCCGCCGGCCGCGGCCAGGGCGGCGGCGCCCTGCAGGAAGGCCCGGCGATCGAGGCGGGCGTGGCGCGCGAGCGGGTGCTCGCCCGGGTGGTGGTCGGCCATGTGACGTGTCCCCCTGTCACGGATGTGAACGTTGTTTACCATCCGTCGACCAGGCGGCGGGCCGACCTAGGGCAGCAGCACCTTCGGCTCGAGGTCGCGCACGTCGGTCACGCCGGTGAGGCCGAGGGCCACGTCGATGTCGTCGTGGAGCACCTGGAGCACGTGGGACACGCCCTGCTCGCCCCGGGCGGCCACCGCCCAGGCCCAGGCCCGCCCGATCAGGCACGCCTTGGCGCCGAGGGCGAGGAACTTCACCACGTCGATGCCGGTGCGCACACCGCCGTCGACCAGCACCTCCACCTGGTCGCCCACGGCATCGGCCACCGCCGGCAGCGCCGCCACCGTGGAGGGCACGGCGTCGAGCTGGCGGCCGCCGTGGTTCGACACCACGATCCCGTCGACCCCGGCGTCCACCGCGGCGCGGGCGTCGTCGGCATCGAGCACCCCCTTCACCACCAGCTTGCCGCCCCAGTTGCGACGCACCCAGGAGATGTCGTCCCACGTGACGCTCGGGTCGAACTGCACGTCGACCCAGCGACGGAACGCGGCGGGCGTGCGGGCACCGGGCACCGCCTTCTCCAGGTTGCCGAAGGTGAGCGGCTTGCCCCCGATGGCGACGTCGCGGATCCACTGGGGGTGGCCGGCCAGGTCGAGCCCTCGCCGCAGCTTGGCCATCCCCGACGCCTCGCCCACCATGGCGTTGCGGGTGTCGCGGTGGCGGGCCCCCACCACCGCGAGGTCGACGGTGAGCACCAGCACCGGGCTCCCCACCTTGGCCGCGCTGGCGATGAGCCCCTCGGCGAAGTCCCGGTCCTTCATCACGTACAGCTGGAACCACGGCGGCCGGGTGGTGGCGGCGGCCACCTCGTCGATCCCGCAGATCGACACGGTGGACTCCACGAACGGCACGCCGGCGGCCTCGGCGGCGCGGGCGGCCTGCACCTCGGCGCGCTGGGCGAACATGCCCCCGAGCCCCACCGGCCCCAGGATCACCGGGATGTCGAGCTGCTCGCCGAGCACCTCCACCGACTGCCGGCGCTCGGTCACGTCGACCATCACCCGCTGGCGGAGGTGGATCGACTCGAGGTCCTCGACGTTGGCCCGCAGCGTGAGCTCCTCGGAGGCACCGCCGTCGATGTAGTCGAACAGCTGGCGCGGGAGGCGCCGACGGGCGAGCTCCCGGTAGTCGCCGATGGTGGCGGGCGCCAGGCCCAGGGGTCGATCAGCAGCGAAGCGCATGGCGTCGACGGTAGGGCAGATCGGACACCTCCGTGGCGCCCGCGTAGGGTCCGACCATGGCCGTCGGCTCGTTCCCCACCACCTTCGAGAGCACCCTCGACCTGGCCCGCCTGCCCTGGTTCGACGTGGAGGGCGGCAACCGCCTGGTGCTCGCCACCGACGCCGCCGACGAGGTCGGGCCCGTGGTCGACATGCACACCCACCTCGCCATGGGGTTCTTCCGGCGGCTCCGGGTGGACCTCCACGCCTCGACGCCGACGGTGGCCCACTACCTGCCGGTCACGCTGCCGGTGGACCTCGACCGCTACAGCAACGAGAACCTCGACCGCTCGGCCCTGTTCGCCATGAAGGCCGACGTCTCGGTGCTCGGGCTCACCGCCCAGGGCATGCGCACCACCCACACCGCGCCCAACCTGGTGCGGGAGATGGGGGCGCTCGGCATCGTGGCGTCGGTGGTGCTGCCGTTCGACCTGCCGGTGGGGGCCCGAAACGCCGACCACCTGCTGGAGGTGGCGCAGCGGTACCCGGAGCTGGTGCCGTTCGGCTCGGTCCACCCCTGGGACCGGGACCTCGACGTGCGCCTCGATCGCCAGCAGGCCGCCGGCGCCCACGGCATCAAGCTCCACCCCAACGGCCAGTTCATCGCCCCCGATGCCCCCAAGACCGTGCACCTGTGCGGGCGGTGCGGCCGGCGCGGCCTCCCGGTGCTGTTCCACTGCGGGCCCGTGGGCATCGAGCCGAAGGCGGCCCGGGAGCGCAGCCAGGTGGCCCGCTACGAGCGCACCATCGCCGAGAACCCCGACACCACGTTCGTGCTCGGCCACTCGGGCGCGCTCCAGTTCGAGCAGGCCATCCCCTTCGCCGAGCGCTACCCGAACACGTACTTCGAGCTGTCGTGCCTGGGCCTGTCGGCGCTGCGCCGGGTGGTCGACTCGGTCCCGCCCGACCGCCTCCTCTACGGCACCGACTGGCCCTTCTACCACCAGGCCCTCACCCTTGCGCGCGTCCTCATCGCCACCGACGACCGCCCCGACCTGCGCCGGGCGATCCTCCACGACAACGCCGTGCGGCTCCTCGACCTCCAGCGGGCGGATGCCGGTGTCGGCTGACACGGGGAGCCGCCGCGCCCGGGTGGGGGCCACGGTCGACCGCGTCCGCGGCAGCCTCTTCCCGGTGCCGGTGGCCTTCGTGGTGTTCGGCGCCGTGCTGGGCGAGGTGCTCGTGGCCGTCGACCAGCACCTCACCGACCAGGGCCGCACGCTCCGGTTCGTGCCCGACGCCACCGCCGAGAGCGCCCGGGCCGTGCTGTCCACGGTGGCCACCGCCACCATCGGGATCGCCGGCATCGCCTTCTCGATCTCCCTGCTCATCAT
>JAHBSN010000107.1 GCA_019639095.1 Actinomycetota bacterium | reverse complement strand
AGGTCGGTCATCGTGGGGAGATCCTGGTGGCGGCGAGGGCGGCGTTGGCCTGGGGGAGCACCCGGGCGGCGGCGTGCTGGCGGCCGAGCACGGTGAACAGGCAGAAGGCCCGGTCCTGCTCGGTGAAGAAGACCTGGCACCCGGCCTGACCCGGCAGGGTGCGCTGGAGGGCGGCCGAGGAGAACATGTTCGGCTTCAGGTTCGTGGGCAGGCCCCGCCGGCGGAAGAGTGCCTTGCCCACGCTCTCGGGTCCGTACTCGAACAGGACCACGAGCACGTCGTCCTCGGTCATGAGGTCGACCGCACCCGACCCGAAGTCTCCCCGCTGCTCGGGCAGCGGGAAGTTGGCCAGGTGGACCACCGGGTTGGGCACCTCGCCCGGGTTGCCCACCGGGCCGGTCAGCGCGCCGGGCCCGAAGCGGTCGGGTCCGGCAGCCTTGGCGGAGGGGACCGATCGGAGCGAGATCCGCCCCTCCCATCCGGGGAGGAGGTCGGTCTCGATGCCGTGGGCTTGGAGCTTCATCCTCTTCCCATCATCGCGGATCGTCGGCGTCGTCGTGGTCGAGCCCGTACAGGCTGTCGTGGCCGGGCACGATCCCGGCGTCGTAGAGCTCCCGGTCGATCCGGGCCTCGCGCTCGGCGTCGGCGTCGGGCTTGGCCACCACGTTGGGGGCGAGCGCGTCGTGGAGGCCGGCGTCGCCCGAGGCCTGCGAGAGCAGCGACGACACCTGCTCCCAGTCGGGGCCGGTGCCCTCGCCCCGGACCCGACCGCTCGGGCCGTGCACCTGCACGAAGTAGGGCGAGCCCGGCACGTCGTAGGCCACGAAGGCGTCGGAGGACATGACCACCGGCACGCCGGGCGGGGCGAGCTGGGCCACCGCGCTGGGGCTCTCGGCCTCGGGCCCCTTGGTGACCACCACCAGCCGGGTGCCCGACGGCAGGCCGAGCTTGCGGGGCTTGCGGAAGGCGTCCCAGAACTTCTGGCAGGTGATGCAGCCCGACGACAGGAACGCCACGATCGTGTCGTGGCCCACCTCGGCCACGCGCACCGACAGCGCCTCGTCGCCGCCGGGCGACACGCCCACGAGGTCGGCCGCGCCGGTGAACCCCTCGCGGTCGGGGGGCGAGGGGACCTGGGGCATCACCTGGAAGTCACGTCCCGGGCGGGGGCCGTCGGCCGGCGGCCGGGTGGCCGAGGGTGCCGGCGCGTCCAGGCCGGCGCCGAGGTCGTGGAGGCGCTTCAGGATCTCGGCGTGGCTGCGCAGCAGCCCCACCACCAGGAGCGCCAGCACGGCGATGACCACGCCCTCCACCACCACCACGGCGGTCATCGGGCCGCTCCACGGGCCGGGCGCATGGCCGCCTGCAGCTCGGGCAGGGCGGTGAGCGCCACCTCGAGCAGCCACGCGAGCAGGAGCGTGTAGCCCACGAAGGCGATCCCGGCGGCGGGCGTGTCGGCCGCCGCGTCGAGCAGGCCCGGCACCGGGTCGACCACGGCGACCACCGCCACCGCGGCCACCACGAGGTCGATGGCCACGTGCAGCCGGCTCAGGGGCGCACCCGAGGCGCCGAAGCACCCGCACGACGCCCGGCCTCGGCTGCGGCGGCGCACCTGCTCGGCGAAGCCGGCGAAGCCGACGTAGGCGAGGGCCACGGCGGCGGCCGAGCCCCGGCCGCCCCAGCCGAGCGCCCAGGCGGCGATGGCGAGCTCGCCGACGCCGAGGATGCGCACGGCGGTGGCCGACGAGGGCAGCCCGGCGGTTCGGAGGGCCACGCGGGCGGCGGGGGGGCGGGCCAGCTTGAGGGCGCCCGCCGCGCCCAGGACCAGCACCGCCGCGAGGAAGGGTCCGGCGACGGGGGACATGGCCGCGACCGTACCGGGTCGCACCGCCCGGTCGGGTCCGGCCGCCGCCCCGGGGCGGCTCGGGCGGGTGCGGGGCGGTGCCCTCCCCACCGGTAAGCTCGGCGGCCTCATGAAGGCAACGGTCGAGCCCGTCGAGGGCAACAAGGTCAAGCTGTCCATCCAGGTGGACAGCGCGGAGTTCGAGCCCCAGGTGGATGCCGCGTTCAAGCGCATCGCCCGGGAGGTGCGCATCCCGGGGTTCCGCCCCGGCAAGGCCCCCCGCAAGCTCCTGGAGGCGCGCATCGGCGTCGAGGCGGCCCGGGGCGACGCCCTCGAGCACGCCCTGCCGCAGTACTACGCCGATGCGGTGGAGGAGCACGACATCGACGTGATCGCCGCCCCCGAGATCGACCTCACCGCCGGCCGGGACGAGGGCGACGTCGCCTTCGACGCCGTGGTGGAGGTGCGGCCGGTGGTGCAGGTGGCGGGGTACGACTCGCTTCGGGTCACCATCGACTCGCCCGAGGTCACCGACGACGAGGTCACCGAGCGCATCGACCACCTCCGGGACGGCTTCGCCGAGCTCGAGGAGGTGGACCGTCCGGTCCAGACCGGCGACGCCGTCACGATCGACATCGTGGGCTCCCAGGACGGCGAGGCGGTCGAGGGCCTCACCGCCGACGACTACCTCTACGAGGTGGGCAGCGGGTCGATCGTCCCCGAGTTCGACGAGCACCTGGCCGCCGCCAAGGTGGGCGACGTCGTGGCGTTCACCGCCGACCACCCCGATCCCGCCGAGGCGCCGGTGCAGTTCTCGGTCACGGTCAAGGCCGTGAAGGAGAAGGTGCTGCCCGAGGCCGACGACGAGTTCGCCGCCCAGGCCTCCGAGTTCGACACCATGGCCGAGCTCGAGGCCGACCTGCGCACCCGGCTCGGCCGGGTCAAGAAGGTGCAGGCCCGCATGGCGCTCCAGCAGAACACCGCCGAGGCCCTTGCCGGCCTGGTCGACATCGAGGTGCCCGAGCCCCTCGTGGAGACCGAGATGCAGCACCGCCTCCAGGACTTCGCCATGCGGCTCCAGGCCCAGGGCATCTCCATCGAGCAGTACTTCGCCACCACCGGCCAGGGGCAGGAGGAGTTCATCGAGGAGATGCGCACGAACTCCCGCGCCGCGGTGCGCGTCGACCTCGCGCTGCGGGCGGTGGTGGCCGCCGAGGAGATCGACGTCGACGACGACGACGTGGAGGCCGAGTTCGCCGGCGTGGCCGCCCAGACCGGCCGCACCGCCGCCCAGGTCCGCAAGGACCTCGAGCGCAACGGCCAGATCTCGGCGGTACGCTCCGACCTGCGCAAGCGCAAGGCCCTCGAATGGCTCATCGAAACGGTGGAGCTGGTCGATGGGTCGGGTACGCCGATCGACCGGGCCAGCCTCGAGCTGGAGTCGGACACGACCGACGCACCCGCCGACGAGGCCGACGAGGCCACCACGGAGGAGTCCGAGTGAGCAGCCATCCCCCCGCCCTGGCATCGGCCCTCCGGGCCCAGAGCTACCTGGTGCCCACGGTGGTCGAGCAGACCAACCGGGGGGAGCGGGCCTTCGACCTCTACTCCCGCCTGCTCAAGGAGCACATCATCTTCCTGGGCACGCCGATCGACGACACGATCGCCAACCTGGTGTGCGCCCAGCTGCTCCACCTCGAGTCGGAGAACCCCGACAAGGACATCAACATCTACATCAACAGCCCCGGCGGAGACATCACGGCGCTGTTCGCCATCTACGACACGATGCAGTACGTCCGCCCCGAGATCACCACGATCTGCTTCGGGCAGGCGGCATCGGCGGCGGCGGTGCTGCTGGCCGCGGGCACCAAGGGCAAGCGGCTCGCCCTCCCGCACGCCCGGGTGCTGCTGCACCAGCCCTACGCGAGCGGCGGCGGCCAGGCCACCGACATCGAGATCCAGGCCAAGGAGATCCTGCGCATGCGGGACCTGCTCGAGGACATCCTCGCCGAGCACACCGGCCAGTCGAAGGAGAAGATCAGCCGGGACACGGATCGGGATTTCGTGCTGTCCGCCACCGAGGCCCAGCAGTACGGCATCATCGACGAGGTGATCTCCGCACGGGAGTTCGCCGACAAGAGCGGCCCGATCACGGCCGGATCCTGACGATCGCAGGGGGTTGACCAACCGTGGCCAAGTTCGGAGACGGCGGGGAACTGCTCAAGTGCTCCTTCTGCGGCAAGTCGCAGAAGCAGGTCAAGAAGCTCATCGCGGGCCCGGGGGTCTACATCTGCGACGAGTGCATCGACCTCTGCAACGAGATCATCGAGGAGGAGCTCTCCGAGACCTCTGAGCTCCAGTTCGACGAGCTGCCCAAGCCCCGCGAGATCTTCGAGTTCCTCAACGACTTCATCGTGGGCCAGGACCTCGCCAAGCGGATCCTGTCGGTCGCGGTCTACAACCACTACAAGCGGGTGCAGGTGGGTGCGGCCACCGGCCACGACGACGTCGAGCTGGCCAAGTCGAACATCCTGCTCATCGGCCCCACGGGCTGCGGCAAGACGTTCCTGGCGCAGACCCTGGCCCGCATGCTCAACGTGCCCTTCGCCATCGCCGACGCCACGGCGCTCACCGAGGCCGGCTATGTGGGCGAGGACGTCGAGAACATCCTGCTCAAGCTGATCCAGGCCGCCGACTACGACGTCAAGAAGGCCGAGACCGGGATCATCTACATCGACGAGATCGACAAGGTGGCCCGCAAGGCGGAGAACCCCTCGATCACCCGAGACGTCTCGGGCGAGGGTGTGCAGCAGGCCCTGCTCAAGATCCTGGAGGGCACCACCGCCTCGGTGCCGCCGCAGGGGGGCCGCAAGCACCCCCACCAGGAGTTCATCCAGATCGACACCACGAACATCCTCTTCATCTGCGGCGGTGCCTTCGCCGGGATCGAGAAGATCATCGAGAACCGGGCCGGTGCCAAGGGCGTGGGCTTCGGGGCCGACATCCGCAAGGTGGAGGACAAGGACCTCGGCAACCTGCTCGGCCAGCTCATGCCCGAGGACCTCCACAAGTTCGGGCTGATCCCCGAGTTCATCGGCCGCCTGCCCGTGGTGGGCGTGGTGGACCAGCTCGACCGGGACGCCCTGGTGAAGATCCTGGTGGAACCCCGCAACGCCCTGGTGAAGCAGTACCAGAAGTTCTTCGAGCTGGAGAACGTGGAGCTGGAGTTCACCGACGACGCCCTCCAGGCCATCGCCGGCCAGGCCATCCTGCGCGCCACCGGCGCCCGCGGCCTCCGGGCGATCCTCGAGGAGGTGCTGCTCAACGTGATGTACGACCTCCCGAGCCGCACCGACGTGGAGCGCTGCGTCATCGATGCCGACGTCGTGCTCGAGAAGGTGAACCCCACCCTGGTGCCCCGCCAGGCGTCCACCCGTGCCGCCCGTCCGAGGCGCGCGGCGAGCTGACCGGCGGGCGACGGCCGTCGCTCCGGCACCAACGAGAGGGGCACTCGTCATGATGGAAGCCACCGACGTGCTCGACGTCCTGGCCGTGCTGGCCGAGGACGGCGTCTCCGTGGTGCTCGACGGCGGCTGGGGGATCGACGCCCTGCTCGGCGCCCAGCACCGCGACCACGACGACCTCGACCTGGTGGTGGGCGTGGAGCACCTCGACGCCGCGGTCGGGTCGCTGACCGGCGCCGGCTTCGAGGTCCGCGAGGACCGCCGGCCCACGAGCGTGGCGCTCGCCGACCGCGAGGGCCGCCGGGTGGACTTCCACGTGGTGGGCCCCGAGGTCGACGGCGTGCGCTGGCAGCCCGCCGGCGGCCCCGATGGCACCGACCGGCGCTATCCGGTGGCCGCCACCACGAGCGGGTGGGTCGGCGGCGAGGTCGTGGCGTGCGTCGACGCCCAGCTGCAGGTCGACCACCACCACGGGTTCGAGCCGCGCCCCGAGGACGTGCACGACCTGCGGCTGCTGCAGAAGCAGTTCGGCGTGAGCCTGCCCGAGGGCTACTGGTAGGTGGCCCGGTAGCCTGGCCGGACCGTGAACCTCGCCACCGCCCTCCGCTACCTCGACCAGCACACGAACCTCGAGGCCACCGCCGGCCGGGCCGAGGGGCTGTCGCTCGACCGGATGCGCCGCCTCGTGTCGGTCCTGGGCGACCCCCAGTCGGCCTATCCCGTGATCCACGTCACCGGCACCAACGGCAAGGGCTCGGTGGCGCGCATGATCAGCCGGCTGCTCGAGGCCCACGGCCTCACCGTGGGCACCTACACCAGCCCGCACCTCGAGGCGATCAACGAGCGCATCGCCCGCAACGGCGAGCCGATCGCCGACGCCGAGCTGGCCGATGCCATCGCCACCGTGGCGGCGGTGGAGGACGTGGCCGGCATCACGCCCAGCTACTTCGAGATCCTCACCGCGGCCGCCTTCGGGTGGTTCGCCGAGGTGGCGGTCGACGTGGCCGTGGTGGAGGTGGGCATGCTCGGCCGCTACGACGCCACCAACGTGGTCGACGCCGCCGTCGCGGTGCTCACCAACGTCGGCCGGGACCACACCGACGGCCAGGGCGCCTGGCAGGCGGCCATCGCCGACGAGAAGGTCGGCATCGTCAAGCCCGGGTCCACGTTCGTGTGCGGCGAGACCGACCCGGACCTGCGGGCCATCCTCGGCGGCACCGAGGCGGCCCGCACCTGGTGGCGGGGCTCGGACTTCGACTGCGACCAGTCGGTGGTGGCCCTCGGTGGTCGGAGCGTGTCGCTGCGCACGCCCACCGGCACGATCGACGACGTCTTCGTGCCGCTCCACGGGGAGCACCAGGGCGACAACGCCGCGGTGGCCCTGGCGGCGGTGGAGGCCTTCTTCGGGCGCCGTGCCGACGACGAGGTGGTCCAGGAGGGCTTCGCCCGCGTGGAGGTGCCCGGTCGGTTCGAGATCGTGCACCGCGAGCCCACCGTGGTGCTCGACGCCGCCCACAACGTCGACGGCGCCCGGGCCTGCGCCCGCACCCTGCGGGAGGAGTTCACCCTGGCCGGCACCATCGTGGTGGTGGTCGGGTTCCTGGAGGGCCGAGACCCCACCGAGATGCTGGAGGCGCTGGGCGCGGTGGACGCCGGGTTCCTGGTGGCGTGCACCCCCGATTCGCCCCGAGCCATCCCCGCCCCGGTGGTGGCGGCCGCCGCCGACGGGCTGGGCATCGTGGCCGAGGCGGTGCACTCGGTGGACGAGGCCGTCGACCGTGCCCTCGGCCTGGCCACCGCCGACGACCTCGTGCTCGTGAGCGGTTCCAACTACGTGGTGGGACCGGCCCGCACCCGACTGCGCAGCGAGGTGGAGGCATGACCGCCGCCGTCACCCCCCTCTCGAAGGTCCGGCCGAACGACCCCTGCTGGTGCGGCAGCGGCCTCAAGTTCAAGCGCTGCCACAAGCCCACCACCGAGCGGGTGGCGCCGGGTGCGCTCAGCCCCCGGCGCCCCGTGCCCGACACCATCGAGGCGCCGCCCTGGGCGGCCACCGGCGGGGGGAGCAACCGCGACGAGCCCGACGTGAAGTCGGCCGACGTGATCGACCGCATGCGCCGCACCGGTCGCCTGGCCGGCGACGTGCTGGCCCAGGTGGGTGCGGCGGTGGCGCCGGGGGTCACCACCGACGAGCTCGACGAGCTCTGCCACACGCTGACCATCGAGGCCGGCGCCTACCCGAGCCCGTTGAACTACAACGGCTACAAGAAGTCGCTGTGCACCTCGGTGAACGAGGTCATCTGCCACGGGATCCCCGACAGCCGCCCGCTGCGAGATGGCGACATCGTGAACCTCGACGTCACCTGCTTCCGCGAGGGCGTCAACGGCGACACGAACGCCACGTTCTTCGTGGGCTCGGTGGACCCGGAGTCCCAGCGCCTGGTGCGGATCACCCGCGAGTGCCTCTCGGAGGCCATCGCGGTGGTGCGCCCCGGCGTGCCCATCAACGCGATCGGGCGGGCCATCCAGGACCACGCCGAGGGCAACGGCCTGGGCGTGGTGCGGGCCTTCATCGGCCACGGGGTGGGGGAGACCTTCCACACCGACCTCGCCATCCCGCACTACTACGACCCCCGGGCCACCAAGGCGCTGCAGGAGGGGATGGTCTTCACCATCGAGCCGATGATCACGGTGGGCGACTGGCGCCACCAGCTCTGGGACGACGACTGGACCGCCACCACCGTCGATGGCAAGCGCACCGCCCAGTTCGAGCACACCCTGCTCGTGACCGCCGACGGCGTGGAGATCCTGACCCTGCGCGCCGACGGCCTCTGGTCGGGCGACGGCGGCCAGCCCTGAGCGTCCCCTAGGGTCCCTCGCCCTATGCGGCGAGGCGAAGGTGGCTGGGTGCCGGCGGCGCTGGTCCCGGTGGCGTTCCTCGCCGTCGATCCGGCCGGCTGGTACCCGTTCGGCCCGGCCAAGGTCCTCGTGGTCAGCGTGGGCATCCTGGCCGCGGCTGCAGTGGTGGCCGGTCGGGGCGTGTGGCGCCTCGAACGCTCCACGGGCGCGGCGCTGGCGGCCCTGGTCGGCCTACTGGCGATCGGCGCCGCCGCCGGTCTCGACCCGCGCTACGCGTGGACCGGAACGCCCGAACGGGCCATGGGGTTCGCCACCTGGGCGCTGTGCGGGCTCGCGCTCGTGGTGGGCCGGTCGCTCGACCCCGAGCGAGGCGCGGCCACGATGGCGGTCGGCCTGGTGGCGGCGTCGGTGGGCGTCGGCGTGGTGGCCACCGCCGAGGCGCTGGGGTGGGACGCCGGACCGATCGGGCTGGGGGGCGGCCGCCTCACGGGCACCTTCGGGTCGGCCGCCTACCTCGGCGCGGCCACGGCGCTGCTCCTCCCGACCGCCATCGGCGTGGCCGTCGACCGATCGCAGGTCCCCTGGCTCCGGGTCGGCGGTGGGATGGGGGCCGCGTTCCTGGTGGTCGCGTGCGTGGGATCGGGGGCGCGGGCCGGCTGGGTGGGGGTGCTCGTGGCCGGCGGCCTGCTGGCGTGGTCCCGACGGGCGCTCCTGCGGGCCAACGCCAGAGCCACCGCCGCGGCCGCCGGGCTCGGCCTCGTGGCCGTGGCCGGCCTGGCCGCCTGGTCGCCGGCCGGCCACCGGGCAGCCAGCGCGTTCGACGCCGACGCCCCCGGCGGTCGGGGGCGGCTCGACGAGTGGCGCGTGGCCGGTCGGGTGATCGCTCGCCACCCGCTCACGGGGGTGGGGCCGGAGGGGTACCGCATCGCCTTCGCCGAGGGTGCCGACGATGCCTACGAGCGGGCCCACGGACGGGACCCGCTGCCCGACCGGGCCCACGCCGCGGCGCTCGACGTGGCGCTGGCGGGCGGGGTGGGCGCCGCCGTCGCGTGGGTGGCGCTCGTGGGGCTGGTGGGCCGGTCGGTGGTCGCGGTGGTGCGGCGGGGGAGCGGATGGACCGTGGGCCTCGCCGTCGGGCTCGTGGCCTTCACGGTGGGGGAGCTGGTGCTGTTCCCCACCGCCGAGCTCGACCCGGTCGTGTGGTTGCTCGCCGGGTTCACGGTGGCGGTGGCGCCCGGGGCCGAGCGGGCGCCGGCCCGTCGCGTGCCGGCGGCAGTCGTGCCGGCGTTGGCGGCCCTCGCCGCCCTCGCCCTGGTCGTCGGGGCGTCGGCCGTCGTGGCCGACCGCCGGGCGCAGCGCTCGGTGGCGGCCCTGGCCGACGATGACGGCGCCGCCGCGCTGGACCGGGCCGAGGCGGCCGCCGAGCTGCGACCCGACGTGCTGCGGTACCACCTCCTCGTGGCCCGCGCCCGGGTGGCGGCGGGGGAGGGGTTCCGCGGCGCCGTCGCCGCCGACCGCGACGCCCTCGCCGTCTCGCCCGGCGACCCGATCGCCCAGCAGGCGCTCGTGCGGGACCTGATCGCTCGGGCGGAGGCGACCACGCTGCCCGGCCACGCCGCCGAGGCGCTGGACCGGGCCGAGGCGCTCGTGGTGCACGACCCGTCGAGCGCCGTCGGTTGGCGGCTGGTGGCGTCGGCCGCCGCGGTGGCCGGCGATCGGGATCGGGCCGTGGCCGCCCTCGACCGGGCCAAGGCGCTCGATCCGCCGCGCCCGGGATGATGGAACCGAATCGGCCGCTCGAGCGTCGAGTTCAGGTGAACCCACCTCCCACCACCTACGCCGCCGGCGCCACGGGGCCACCACCACGCATGGTGTACCCGGCCCGTCGACCGGCTCCGCCTCCCACCACCGTGCCCGCCGAGGAGGCGAGCCACGACGCCGACCCGGCCGTGCTGGCCCCGGCGGCGTTCGAGGACTTCTACGAGGCCGACCGCGAGCGGCTGGGGCGGGCCGTGGCCTTCGCCCTCGGCGACGTCGACCTGGCCGCCGAGGCCATCGACGAGGCCTTCGCCCGGGCGTTCGAGCGGTGGCCCGCGGTGCGCCAGGGCAACCCGCCGGCCTGGGTGTACCGGGTGGCCATGAACTGGGCCCTCTCGGTCCTGCGCCGGCGGCGGCGCACGGTCCAGCCCCTCTACGACCCGGCGGTCGGGGCGCCCGGCATCGGCGAGCCCGCCGTCACCGAGGCGCTCGCCGAGCTCGACCCGAAGCACCGCAGCGTCGTGGTCTGCCGCCACCTCCTGGGCTGGTCGGTGGCCGAGACCGCCGCCGCCCTCCACCTGCGCGAGGGCACGGTCAAGAGCCGGCTCTCGCGTGCCAACCAGATCCTCCAGGCCCGCCTGGGCCACCTCCGTTCCTCCGAGGAGCAGCCATGAACGAGCACGACCCCCTGCAGCAGTACTTCGCCGACCGCGCCCCGCACGTGGAGGTGCCGTCGGCCGGCGTCGCCACCATCGCCCGTCGCGGCCGGGCTCGTCGCCACCGTCGGTCCGCTGTGCGCATCGGCGCCGTGGTCGGTGTCCTCGCGGTGGGAGCCGGCATCGTGGCCGAGGGCCGCAGCGCCGACGACCGTCAGACGGTCGACACCCAGACCGCCACCACCTCGAAGCTGGCGTGGACCGTGGTCGACGCCCCCCAGGGCATCGGCGGCTTCGGCCTGAACGCCGGCGCCACCACGGCCGACGGGTCGATCTACCAGCTCTCCACCGGCCCGGCGTCCACCGCCCAGGGGCCCGAGGCCTCCCGCCGGGTGCTGTACCGCTCCACCGACGAAGTGACCTGGACGCCCGCCGAGCTGCCCGCGGGGCTGTCGCCCGGCGCCCTCGCCGCCGACGGCGATCGGCTCTACGCCCTGGGCACCGCGCCGGCCGGTGGCGGGGTGCAGGTCCGCCTCGCCACCCGTTCCGGCGGGGCCGACTGGTCCACTGCCGACGTGCCGCTCGACCTCGTCGCCCTCGGCCGGGACTTCCCGGGCGCGGTCCGCAGCTCGGGGTTCCAGCTGGCGTCGGCCCGTGGCACCACCGTGGTGGCCGTCTCGGTGCGCGGCGAGCTCGCCGAGGCCTCGCTCCCCGAGGCCCTGCGCGCCGCCGATGGCGGTTGGGGGGT
>JAHBSN010000106.1 GCA_019639095.1 Actinomycetota bacterium | reverse complement strand
CGCTCGATGGTCTGGTGGATCGCGGCCGGGGGCTGGTCCATGGTGCGCTCCTCGCGTCGTCCTCGCCGGGTGGGTGACGGTACCCCGGGCGGTGCGCCATGCTGGGACCATGGGCGACGCCGCATCCGAGACCCCCGACTCCTGGAGCGTGGAGGACGCCGCCGTCGCCCGGCGGGGCCCGCGGTGGGGCCTGATCGTGGGCGGCGTGGTGCTGGTGGCGCTGCTCGTGGCCGGCGGCGTGATCGGGTTCCAGATCGCCATGGAGAAGACCAAGAAGGCCTGGCCCGCCTCCGCCGGCGGGCCGCCGGCCGGGTTCGGCGGCGCACCCGCCGAGGTGGCGGCCGACGTCGCGCCCGGCGTCTACTTCTGGAACGACTTCGGCGGCTGGCACCTCTGGATCGTGAACGGCGACGGCGTCTCGGGGATGAAGGGCACGATCACCAGCGGCGACGAGTTCGCGTCGGGGGAGGTCGCCACCGCCGGCGAGGGGACCGCCACCACCGAGGGCAAGACGCTCACCTTCGACCTGCCCGCCGAACCGCGCGTGGTCGGCGTCGACTTCAACCCCGGCTTCTACGCCGAGAAGCTCACGGTGGCCCTGGAGGCGGGCGGCGGCCCCGTCGACCCGAAGCTGCTCACCGTGGGCCGCGAGCGCACGGTTTCGGCCCTGCCGTTCGTGCTCGACAAGGTCCGCGAGGACGACGCCGCCGATCGCTGATCGCCGCGTCCCCGAGCACCGCGGCCGGCCTCGTCCTACGGTGGTCGCCATGGGCCGCCGCACGATCGCACTCCTGGTCGCCGCCGTGCTCGCCCCGGCGCTGCTGGTCGCCTGCGAGCCGAACTACGTCGACCCGGTGTTCGACGTCGACCGCACCGACGCCATCCCCTACGCCACCGTCCTCGACGAGCACGGGCAGCTCGAGGTGCTGCACCTCGACCTCTACGAGCCCCACGACGACGATCGCGACACCAGGCCCGTGCTGGTCTGGGCCCACGGCGGCAGCTTCACCAGCGGCGACCGCTCGTCGATGCGGTGGATCCCGGAGGCGTTCGCGGCGCGGGGGTTCGTGGTCGCGTCGATCGACTACCGCCTCGACGAGGCCAACCCCGTCACCTTCCCACCCGACACGGCCGACCTCATCACGATCATCAAGGCCAAGGAGGACATGCAGGCCGCGGTGCGCTTCCTGCGCGGGGCGGCTGGCACCTACCGGCTCCGCACCGACCGGATGTCGGTGGGCGGCTACTCGGCGGGCGCGGTCATGGCCGTGATGGTGGCCACCACGGGCGACCAGCCCGGGTCGAGCGGGAACCCGGGGCAGCCGTCGCGCGTCTGCGCCGCCGTGTCGGTCTCGGGGGCCGGCAGCAACCTGCTGGCCACCCCTGACGACGCTGGCGTCCTGTTCCTCCACGGCGACAAGGACACGACGGTGCCCTACTCGGCGGCCGTGGCCACGAACCAGGCGCTGGTGGCCGCCGGCGTCCCCACCCGGTTCGTGACCTTCGCCGGCACCGCCCACGGCGTGCCGGCCGAGCACCCCGACGAGCTCGTGGCCGAGGGCGCCGCCTGGCTCAAGGAGCAGATGGTGGACCGAGAGGCGGCCTGCGCGCCGTCGTAGCCGTCAGTGGAGCAGGCCCTGCACCCGCGCGGCGCGGTGCAGGTCGTCGCGGTGGGCCGGGTCGGCCACCGCGATCAGGGCCCGGGCCCGCTCGGCGATCGATCGGCCGCGCAGCTCGGCCACGCCGTGCTCGGTGACCACGTGGTCGACGGTGTTCTTGATGGTGGTGACCACCGAGCCCGACGTGAGGGCGGGCACGATGCGCGACCGGCCGTCCTTGGTGGTGGACGGGGTCACGATGAACGCCTGGCCCTCCTCGGCGTACATCGCGCCGCGGGCGAAGTCGGCCTGGCCGCCCGAGCCCGACCAGTACCGGCCGCTGATGGTCTCCGACGCGCACTGGCCGATCAGGTCGACCTCGGTGGTGGCGTTGACCGAGGTGAACCGGCGCATGCGGGCGATCACGCGGGGGTCGTTCACGAAGTCGACGCCGAGCAGCTCCACCGACGCGTTGTCGTCCAGCCAGTCGTAGAGCTGGCGGCTCCCGAGGCAGAACGTGGTGACGATGCGGTTGCGCCGCACCTCCTTGTTCACCCCGGTGATCACCCCGGCCTCCACCAGGTCGACCATGCCGTCGTGGAGCAGCTCGGTGTGGATGCCGAGGCCGCGGTGGTCGCCCAGCGCCTCCAGCACGGCGGCGGCGATCCCGCCGATGCCCACCTGGATCGTGGCGCCGTAGGGGATCCGCTCGGCCACGTGGCCGGCGATCACGCGGTCCCGATCGGTGGGCGTGGCGCGCGGGATCTCCACGAGCGGTCGGTCGGACTCGCACCACCCCGCCACCTGGGAGTGGTGGATCACGTTGGCGCCGCGCGTGCGCGGCATGTGGGGCGTGGCCTCGAGGAAGAACGGCACCCGCCCGATGAGCGACGCCACGTAGTCGGCGTTGGTGCCGAGGCTGAAGTACCCGTGGCGGTCCGGCGGCGAGCACGCGGCCACCACCAGGGTGCAGGTGGTGTGGCGCTGCAGGATCAGCGGCACCTCGGAGAAGTTGTTGGGCACGAGGTCGATCGTCCCGGCCCAGTAGGCCGTCCGCGTCACCTCGGAGAGGAAGTACGACACGTGGCGCAGCCGGTCGCCGTGCGCGCCGTGGAGGTAGGGGCGGTCGTGGAGGGCGTGCATCTGGTGGATGCGGACGCCCTGCAGGCCGTCGGCCCCGGCCTCGATCGCGTCGAGCACCTCCCGCGGCTCGCCGTTGGCGAGCGGCACGATCACGTCGGCGTCGGGCACCAGGTGGTCGAGCACGGCGGTGGCCGGGACAGGGGTGGGGTGCAGCACCCGTCCGACGGTAGCGGTGGGTCGGGCTCGGGCCGACGAGCGGCTCAGGCGCGGTGCGCGAGCAGGAACTCGACCACCTCGGCGGTGGCGTCGATGGCCTGGCTCGGCTCGCCCTGCAGCTCACCGGCCTGGCGCACCGGCGTGCTGCCCGGCCACGGGTGGTCGGCGCCGGCCACGATGCGCTCCTCGACGGCCCGGCCCGCCTCGCATCCCGGCCACGTGAGGATCGTCTCGGGCCCGTCGACGGCCTCGGCCGGCTCGGCGTCGCAGCCCGCGGCCGACGCCAGCGCGTCCATGCCCTCGCGCAGCGGGTGGAAGTCCACCCCCGAGACGGCCCGCGGGCCGCGACCACCCTCGATCGGGTGGTTCCGGTCGGCGTCGCCGTGGATGGCCAGCACCGACGGCGGCGAGGCGGGCAAGCACGGCTGCACCTCCACCGAGCCCGCCACCGCCGCGACCGCCGCGATGCGATCCGGGTGCTCGCAGGCCAGGCGGAACGCCATCATCGCCCCGTTCGAGTGGCCGGTGACGAGCACGTGCTCGGCGTCCACCGGCTGGGAGCCGGCCACGTCGTCAACCACCGCGTCGAAGAACGCGAGGTCGTCCACCGACCGGTAGACCGCCGGACCGCAGCAGCGCCCGGCGTTCCAGGTGCGGGCCACCGCCACCAGGCCGGTGCCGTCGGGGTCGACCGAGCCGTCGGGGTAGGCCACCACGAACCCGCGGGCCACGGCCTGGTCGTCGAGGCCCGAGGTGGTGCGGAACTGCTCCCCGGAGCCGAAGCCGCCGTGGAGGGCCACCACCAGCGGGACCGGACCCGGCGGCAGGGGATCGGGCACCGTGAGCAGGTAGCTCCGGGTCTCGCCGTCCACCCCCACCTCGTGGCGGGTGGTCACGGGTCGGGCGCTGGCGGCCGCCCCGCCGGTCGTGGTCGTGGTGGATGCCTCGGCGTCCGGCGGAGCGGTGGTGGTCGACGTGGTGCGGTCGGTCGTGGGCGCGGCGCCATCGCCCGAGTCGGACGACGAGCAGGCCCCGAGGGCGGCGACCAGGAGCATCAGGGCGAGCGGCGGGGCGAGGCGGCGGCGGGGGATCACCGGCCGATCATGGCCGCCAGATGTGCGGGAGGTGTGAGCTCGGGCGGGACGGGGCGATGATGGGGCGATGCCGCAGTCGTTCGACGTGGGTGACGTGCTCGGGCCCACGCCCGGCTGGGGGACGCTGGTGCGGCGCGGCCTGGCCCGACGCTGCCCGCGCTGCGGCGATCGCCACGTGTTCGTGCACCGCTACCGCCTGGCCGAGCGCTGCCCGGCGTGCGGGGTGCGCTTCACGCGCGAGCCCGGGTTCTTCCTCGGCGCCTGGTTCGTCAACTTCATGGTGCTCGAGGTCCTCCACTGGCTGCTCGTGATGGCGTTCATCGTGTGGCGGGCCTCGGACCCCGCGGCCGGGCTGCTGCTGCCCCTCGTGGTGGGCGTGGTCACCGCGGTGGCCGTGCCGATCGCGTTCTACCCGCGGTCGCTCACGGTGTGGGCGGCCATCGACCTGGCGATGACGCCCCTGGAGCTCGGGGAGATCGTCGACGCCGCCGACGCCGTGGCCGAGGACCACGACGCCGGCACCTGATCTCGTCGGCTCAGGCGGCCTGGGGAGCGGTGGGGTCAGACCCCGACGGGGCGGGCGGGGCGAGGCGACGCCACAGCGCCCGGGCGGGGAGGGCCAGCACCAGGGCGAGCAGGAGCCAGGGGGCCAGGGTGGCGAGGCCCAGGGCGATGGCGCGCAGGCCGTCGGTGAAGCGGTCCCCGGCGTCGTGCCAGAGCTTGTCGAACCCGGTCCGCTCGGCCGGGGGAGCGGTGTCGACGGTGGGGCGCCCCTGCTCGCGGAGCGAGACCGCGAGGGTGGACAGCGAGGTCTGGTCGTCGAGCACCTGCTGGCGACCCTGCAGCTGCTCGAGCTCGCTCTGCACCACCGACAGGCGGTCCCGCACCGACAGGATGTCGGGGATCGTCTCGGCCCGGCCCAGCACCAGCGTGATCTGCTCGCGCTCGTCCTGCAGGGCCTTGATGCGGGCGGCCACGTCGCTGTACTCGCCGGTCACGTCCTGGCTGCCGGTGCTGAGCGACGCCACCTCGCCGAGCTTGCGGACCTGGGCCACCACGTCGTCGAAGCGGTCCACGGGCACTCGGAGGGTGATGGTGCCCTGGGGCGCGTCGTCGAGCGCCGAGGTCTGGCTCGCCGAGACGAAGCCGCCGGCGCCGGTGGCGAGCGTGCTGAGCCGGGCGGCGGCGGCGTCGAAGCGTCCGCGCTTCACCACCAGGTCCACCGAGCCGGTGCGCACGATCTTGGGCTGCAGCCGGTCGCCGGTCCCGGTGCCGGTCGACGCCACATCGGAGCCGCCCGCCCCCGCCGCGGCGGCGTCTCGTTCGGCCGCGGCGACGGCGTCGTCGCCGGCGGCGTCGGAGCTCGACGGGGCGAAGGTGGTGGGCGGGGCGACCTCGGCGATGGATCCACCGCCGCTCGCCCCGCCGTCGGCGGCGGTGGCCGCCTCGCCTGCGCCGGCCGCCGACGTGGGGCGCACGGTGCTCGACGAGTCGACCCCGCCGCTGCCGATGGCGCCCGCCGTGGCGAGCACCGCGGCCACGCCTCCGATGGCGAGCGCGGCACGGGCGCGGCGGCCGAGCGGGCGACGGGCGGCGGCGAGACGGGGGACTCGGATGGGTGATCCTCGGTGCGACACGGCGACCTCCTGGGTTCGGATGCACGTGTGACGACCGGGGCGGCGCCCTGGTTCCCGACCCCGACCAGGAGGCCCGCGCCCGTAGCCTGGCCCGATCGTGGACCCCTCCGTGCTCCCCACCGGCGTGGCCGGCGACGACTCGTGCCCGCAGTGCGGGCACGAGGTGGCCGACGCGTGGCTGGTGTGCGCCTGGTGCGGCCACCAGCTGGCCGCGCCGGCCGAGCTCGAGGTGGGCACGCGCCTCGCCGACGACCGGTACCAGATCCTCGGCGTGATCGGCCGGGGCGGGTTCGGCATCACCTACGAGGTGGGCGACCGCCGGCTCCAGCGGCGCGTCGCCATGAAGGAGCTGTTCCCCGAGTCGGCCGTGCGCCACCGGCTCCCTGGTGCTCACCGCCCCCAGGAGCCGGGCCGGGTTCCGCGCCGCCCGCGGCGGTTCCTGCGCGAGCGCGCCGCGATGCTCGCCCGCTTCACCCACCCGGGCATCGTGCGGGTGTACGAGGTGTTCGAGGAGCACGGCACCGCCTACCTGGTGATGGAGCTGCTCGAGGGGCGCACGCTGGTGGAGCTGCTCCGCGAGCGCAACCGGCCCTTCGCCGAGGACGAGGTGCTCGACGTGGCCGGGCGGGTGGCGGCTGCGCTGCGGCCCGTGCACGCCGCCGGCGTGCTCCACCGCGACGTCAACCCGTCGAACGTGATGATGACCCACCACGGCCGCATCGTCGTGATCGACTTCGGCCTGGCCCGCGACTACGAGCACGGCCAGACGGTGGGCATGACCCGGATGGTCACGCCGGGGTACGCCCCGCTCGAGCAGTACCGGGGCGAGGGCCGGTTCGGCCCCGCCACCGACGTCTACGGCCTGGCCGCCACCTGCTACCGGCTGGCCACCGGACGGGTCCCGGTGTCGGCCATCGAGCGCGAGGGTGGGGCGTCGATCCCGTCGCCGCGCTCGGTCAACCCCGAGGTCTCCAAGGCGGTGAGCGACGCCATCCTCGACGGCCTCGAGCTGGAGCCGAACCACCGGCCCCAGGACCTCGACTCGTTCCTGGCCCGCCTCGGCCGGCCCGGCCTGCCCGCCGGCCCGAGGTCGCTCCTGCTCGATCGCGTGCCGCCCGCCCCCGCCGGGCCCGCCACCCACGGCGACCCCGACCGCTGGCTGGAGGCCTCCGGGGTCCCCGGTCGCCCCGCCGCGCTCGTGGTGCCCCCGGTCGGCGGACCCGACCGCACCGGCCCCACGGTGGTGGTGGCCCGCCAGCCCGCCGGGCCGACCCTCGTGGCCCCGCCCGCCGCCGACGCCACGCTCCCCGTCGGGAGCGGTCAGGCGGTGCTCGACCTCACCGCGGCGGGCCCGGCGCCGGCTCCCGCCGACCGCACGCTCCACGCCGGTGCCCCGCCCGCCCCCGCCCGTCCGGCGGGCTCCTCGCTGCCGCCGCCCTCGCCCGGTGCGGGGCGGCTGCCGCTCGCCATCGGCCCCCACCCGCCCGGTCGTCGCAAGCTCACCGTGCCGTTGTTCGCCGTTGCCCTCGCCACCGCCTCGGCGGCGCCGGTGCTGATCAC
Organism: Actinomycetota bacterium; assembly: GCA_019639095.1. Lineage (GTDB taxonomy): Bacteria > Actinomycetota > Acidimicrobiia > Acidimicrobiales > Iamiaceae > Aquihabitans. Next base: position 4,238 of record JAHBSN010000106.1, on the reverse strand, counting down.
GGCCCTGGTGGTGCTCGTGGCCCTGCCGCTCGTGGCCACCGTGGGCGATTCGGCGGCGCATCGGCTGCGGGCCCAGCGCGGCCTGGCCGCCGGCTGGGCCGAGCGTCGCCTGGCCCCGGGCGCCCTCGCCCCGGCCCGGTTCCTGCGCAACGTGCTGGCCAGCGTGCTGCGGGCCTCGCCCATGATCGGCATCGGCGCCGTGCTCCTCGCCGGCTGGTACGGCCTTGAGGGGCTCGATGCGCCCGCCGGCCTGGTGAACGTCGCCCTGCGGGTCGTGGGCGCCATCGTGGTCGGGGTCGTGGTGGCCACGGCCCGAGACGGCTCGTCGCGCTTCCGCAGCGGCCTGGGCATCGACGCACTGGTGGAGCGGTGGGTGCCCCACGGCCGCACCACCGAGGCGGTGGCCGTGGGTTGGGTGGTGGCGGTGTTCGTGGTGGCGGGATCGCTCTGGTTGACGCCCGCGCCGTTCCCGCTCCCGTGAGCGTGCCGGCCTGGCTCGACGAGCTGGTGCTGCGCGCCGAGGGCCCGCCGTGGCTCGCCATGGGCCTCGGCCGGGTGCCCGAGGCGGCGTGGCTGCTGCCCGACGACCACCGCGAGGCCGAGCTGGCCGAGCGGCGGCGCCTCCTGCGCGACCGCCACGCCGAGGTGGTCGGCACCCTCCCGGGCACCGAGGCGGCCGGCGAGGAGGTGCTCGAGCTGGTGCGCGCCTGGGAGGCGACCCACCGCCCCGACCTCGCCGCCGAGCCGTCGGGCGGGACCGGCGCCCATCCGCTGGAGGAGGCCGGTCGGCGCACCCAGGAGGACCTCGTGCTGATGGTCCGGCGCGAGGGCCGGTACCACCTCGACGCCGCCGTGCTGTGCTTCCCGTCGCACTGGCGCCTGGCCGACAAGCTGGGCGGCAGCGCCCTGGCCATCCACGGCCCCGTGCCCCGGTACCGCGACGACCTCGCCGAGCGCGTCGACCGCTACCTCGAGCGCCTCCGGCCCGACGTCATCGGCGCCCGGCGCAACTGGAGCGTGCACGACCGCCCCGACCTGTTCGCTCCCGATCCGCCGACCGACCCCCGCCCGGCCGAGCCCCACGAGGTGGGCAGCCGGTTCTGGTTGCGCAGCGAGCGCCAGACCCTTCGCCGCCTGCCCCGCACCGGCGCCGTGCTCTTCACGATCCGCGTGCAGCAGGCGCCCTTCGACGCCCTGCGCCACCGGCCCGACGTGGCCCTCGCCCTGGCCGATCGGGTGGCGGCCCAGCCCGAAGCCCTCACCGAGATGAACGGCCTAGCCCCGCACCGGGCCGTGGTGGTGCCCTGGCTGCGCGAAATCGCCGAGGGGACCGAGCCGGCGCGCCCGTAGCCTTCGCCCCATGAGCGGGATCCCGTGGGACGCCACCACGGTCACGAGCCGGGGCGGGGGCTGCTACACCGCCACCATCGGCGAGGAGTGGGTGCTCGCCCTGGCACCCCAGGGCGGGGTGGTGGCGGCCATCGCCGCCCGGGCCATGGCCGCCGAGCTCCACACCGAGGAGGGCGTCCGCCAGGCGCTGCGCTCCACCCACGGCGTGTTCGTCACCCCCGTCCCCGCCGGCGAGGTCGTGGTCGACGTGGAGGTGCTGCGCCGAGGCCGGTCCATCTCCCAGGCGCGGGCCACCGTCCGCGGCGCCGGTTCGGCCACGGGCTACACCGCGCTCGCCGTGTTCGGCACGGCCCGGCCCGGGTTCGAGTTCACCGAGGCCGCGTACCCGGAGGTCCCCGATCCCGATGCGCAGCCGTCGTTCCGCGATCCGCTGCCCCCGGAGGCCGGGCCGGTCGAGCGCGACCTCATGCCGTTCTGGGAGCGGATCATCGAGGGCCGGCCGGCGATCGGGCACCCGTTCTGGGACCCCACGCCGCGCACCGCGGCCCGCAGCGCCAACTGGTTTCGCTTCGACCACCAGCCGGTGGGCGCCGACGGCCGGCTCGACCCCTACGCCCTGTTCGTGCTGGCCGACGTGATGCCCAACGCCGTGTTCGAGCGGATCGGGCCCACCGAGCGGCGGTGGTTCGCCCCGAGTGCCGACCTCACCGTGCACCTGTTCGGGTCGGCGTCCCCCGGCTGGATCCTCGCCGACTACCGGGCGCACCTGGCCGGCGACGGCTACGCCTCGGTCGAGGCCAACCTCTGGGACCCCCGAGGAGCGGACGGTCCCGAGCTGGTGGCCTACGCCACCCAGCAGATGTTCTTCACGCCCTTCGACTGACCGATTCCCGGCGGCCGGCTCGGAGCCGGCCGCCGGGAGGATCGGTGGTCCGGGGCTAGAGCAGGCCCTGGTCCTCGAGCCACTTCTGGGCGACGTCGGCGGGATCCTCCTTGTCGACGTCGGTGGCCTGGTTCCAGGCCGAGAGGTCCTCGGTGGTGATCTTGGCGCTCAGGGTGTCGAGCGCCTTGCGGAGCTCGTCGCTGTCGACGGCGCTGCGCAGCACCGGCACGACGTTCTCCGCCGACTGCAGGCCCTTGTCGTCCTCGAGCACCACGATGTCGCCCTGGGACACCTCCGGCGCGGTGGTGCCGTACTGGGCGAGCTGGATCTCGTCGGCCTTCAGGGCGGCCACGAGCGGCGGCCCGTAGTCGACCGCCTTGAACTCGAGCGTGAGCCCGTAGGGGTCGCCCGTGTAGCCCTTCAGGCAGTCGGGCCGCTCGGCGCACTCGGGCGCGCCGCCCAGGGTGAGGGTGCCCTCCACGTCGGCGAGGTCGGAGATCGTGGTGACCCCCTTCTCCTCGGCCCACGAGGTGAGGGCCACGAGGGCGTTGGCGTCCACCGCCTCGGAGCGGGCCGCCGCCACGAGGTCCTTGCCCTCCAGCGCGGTGGTGAGCGCGTCGTAGGTCTCGTCGGCGTCGGAGCTGGCCGTGCCGCCCAGCTCCACCACCGCGCTGCCCTGGTAGTCGAGCACGAGGTCGACCTTGCCGTCGGCCAGCGCGGCGTAGATCTGCGTGCGCGTGCCGATGGGGTCCTGGATGTCGACGTCGAAGCCCTGCGCCTCCAGGTACTGGCCGTACACCTGCGCCAGGGTCTTCTGCTCGCTGAAGTCCTGCGAGCTGATGCGGATGGTCTGGGCGGCGGTGTCGCCGCCGCCGTCGCCGCCGCCGGTGCTCACGTCGTCGGACCCGTTGTCGCTGCACCCGGCGAGGGCGAGGGCCCCCACGACGGCCACGGCGGCCACGGCCCGCCAGCGGCGGGGTCTCGGTTGGTTGGTCATGGGTTCCCTCCAGGGATGGTTGGTGGATCGAGAGCTAGGAGACGGCCGGGGCGCGCCCGCCCGAGCGGCGGCGGGAGCTGACCGTGACGTCGGCCCGGCGGGCGCTGCGCCCGGTGCGGATGCCGCGCGGAACCGCCACGCGGGCCACGGCCCACATGGCGAGGTCGACGAGCATGGCGGCGCCGGCCACCAGCAGGGCGCCGGCCTGGATCTGGTACAGGTCCTGCCCGGCGAAGCCGAAGCGGATGTAGAGCCCGAGCCCGTCGCCGCCGAACTGGGCGCCGAGCGCCTCGGTGGCCACGAGCTGGGTGAGCGCCACGCGCACGCCGGTGAGCACGAGGGGCAGGGCGAGGGGCAGCTCCACCCGGGCCATGATCTGGACCTCGGTGAGGCCCATGGCCCGCGCCGAGGCCACGGCGTCGGGCGACGCCTGGCGCACGGCCGTGTACGTGTTGGCGAACACGGGCGGCACGGCGAGCAGGGTGAGGGCGAACACGATGGGCCACGGTTCGAACCCGTACCCGTTTCGCAGCGAGATCACCACCGCCACCGCCAGCACGGTGAGGGTGGGGATGATCCGACCGAGGTTCACGAGCCAGCCCGACACGACCTCGGCCCGCCGGAAGTGGGCGAGCACGAGCGCCAGGGGCACCGCCACCGCCACGGCGATGGCGCCGGCGGCGAGGCTGTGCCACAGGGTGATCCAGAGGTTCTGCGGGATCGGGCCGGTGATCTCGCGGGTGCTGCTGTCGGCGAGCCACTGCCACACGTTGGTGGGCTCGGCGCCGAGCACCGCGCCGCTCATCGCAGGCCCGCCCGACGGGCCCAGGGCGTGGCGAGGCGCTCCACGCCGCGCAGCGCCAGGTCGAGCACGACGGCCAGCAGGATCGACAGGGCCGAGCCCACCACGATGGGCGTGGTGTACTGCCGGCGGTACCCGTCGAAGATCAGCGACGCCAGCCCGCCCAGCTGGATCACCACCGAGATGCCCACCAGGCCCACCGCGGT